>DATJVF010000050.1:0-12147 GCA_035501995.1 Anaeromyxobacteraceae bacterium | reverse complement strand
CCCTTCGACTACGCCACCAACGCGGCCGGCGTCACCCACGGCGACGGCCAGGATTGCGCCGTGTGCCACGGCGGGCCGGGCACCGGGGCCTGGGGCGGCACCCAGAACTGGATGGGAGGCCACTTCACGCACGGCGCCGCGACGGCGTCGGGGACGACCTGCATCGCCTGCCACATGAGCCAGCGGCCGGACCTGCAGCCGGGCACCACCGCCGCCGCCATGGCCACGCTCCTCGGCTTCGATCACTCGGTGAACGGCACCGGCGACTGCATCGGCTGCCACCAGGCCACGGTGGCCGCCGGCTCGTACGTGAACTACCTGAACCCGGCCACCCACGCCCTCCCGGGCGGCGACTGGAAGGGCGGCCAGACCTACCCCGGCGCGACGCTGGTCGGGTCGACGAGCCAGTCCATCGCCGTGACGGAGATCGCGCTCGTCCGCACGGGGGCGAACGACCTCGTGACGAGCACGACCTCCACCACCGCCACCCTCTACAACGAGATGCTCCACACCTCGACCGTCATCCCGGCCGAGGTGAGCCCCGGCCCGGCCGGGGCTCCGGACGAAACCAAGTGCTGGCACTGCCACACCAACGCGAACGGCACCGTCACCTCTTTCGCGAACGGCCTCTTCCACGCCTCGCTCGCCAACTACGCCCAGACCCCGACGAGCGCCGTCACCCCCCTGCCCGAGCCCACCTCGCAGTGCTCCGACTGCCACGCTTCGATGCGCCCGGTCGGCATCGTCGAGAAGGCCGGCTCGGTGCTAGAGGCCATGGATCACCGGGCGCTCTTCACGGCCACCGTCACCCTGGGTGGGGTGGCGGTGAGCGGGGTGGCCGGGATGGACTGCTCCCTCTGCCACGCGAGCCCCGGCAAGACCTGGGCCGACGGCCTCTTCCACGCCTCGATCGGCTCGGCGGTGCCGCAGGATTGCACCGTCTGTCACTACCCGCTGATGGCCAACGCCGCGAGCTCGAACGTGACGAGCGGCACGAACTACCGGATGGACCACGCCTCCTCCCAGCTCACCTTCCAGAGCTGCTCGGTCTGCCACGCCTCGGCCCTGTCCCGCAGCACGAGCTCCTCCCTCGCCTCGACCCTCTGGCAGACCGGGACCTTCCACCCGAACCTGGCGGCCCAGCCGGGCGCCTGCGCCGACTGCCATGCGCCCTCCGAGCCCGCCGCGGGCGCCCCGACCCAGAGCGCCTTCGTCTACGGCCTCGCGCTCGGCAGCACCTCCAGCAACACGGCGCAGTGGATGAACCACGGGTCGAGCGCGGTCGCCGGGCTCGACTGCGCGCGCTGCCACGCCGCGGACGCCAAGGCCTCCGGCAGCGCCTGGAGCAAGAGCGACTCCTTCCACGCGGTGGTGCCGCATCCGGCCACCTGCTCCGAGTGCCACGGACTCGCGAACGGCATGGGCTCGGTGGTGGGCACCGACAACAACATGCCGGCCGGCCTCACCAACTCCTCGACCGCGACCATGGCGAGCCAGGGTACCGGCACCGGCGTGCCGGCCGGGACCCTGGACCAGGTGAGCCACGCCGACGTCAACGTGACCGGGCACGACTGCATCTTCTGCCACAGCCAGGTCGGGATCTCGACCACTCCCGGAATCGCCGGCAAGGAGTGGGCGCAGGCGCTGTTCCACGTGAGCTTCACGCCGGGGAACCCGCTCGTCCTGAGCCCCACCACCGGACGCTGCAGCGACTGCCACATGAATCTCAAGCCCGGCTCGGCCTTCACCGCCCAGGACCACAGCTCGTTCACCGACGTCTCGGGGACCGAGGACTGCGCCTTCTGCCACTCCTGGCCCGGCACCGGTACCACCTCCGCACCCAACTGGCTCGGGGCGACCGGCGTGCCCCAGTTCATCACGGTGGGGGGCTTCGCCATCCCAGAGCCCCCCGCCACCACCGCGACCATCCAGACCGGCATCAGCAACCTGCCGCACCCGACCGTGACCTCCACCGCCTGCGCCACCTGTCACCTGAACGGCCAGGGGGGCACCGGGGCCATCGGGTACGACCACGCCTCGACGCTCATCATCACGAACTGCAACTCTTGTCACGAGGCCGGCAGCGGTCTCGTCGGCACCGCCTGGAACGGGACGACCAGCCAGGCGTCGGGCGCCGGGGACACGAGGCCCTTCACGCTCCCCGACATCATCGCGACTCGTGGAGGTGGCAGTTCGTGTACCGTCGCCAATACGAACCACTTCTACCCGGTCGATTGCGCCGAATGCCATACGGCGCCGACGGGCGTCGGAACCGCGACCACCGGAACCTCCTATACGAACGCCTTCACCTTCCCGCACACGACGTCGAAGATGACCAACCCCTCCACCTGCAACCTCTGCCACCAGCACGGTTGCGACGACTGAAGCCCTCCCCCGGGGCTCGCGGGCGCACGCTTGGTGGATGCGCGCAGCTGCCTGACTCGAGGGCCGCCGGATGGATCGCCGGGGTGGCGGAGGTTCGCTGCCCGACGGCACGGCGGGGTCGGCCGATTGGGCCCGCGCCGGCGGGACCGGTGGGTCGCACCTCCCCACCTCCCCCCTTTGTCCGTGACCCGGACGAGCTTGCCAACGGCGGCGCCCGGCCAATAGAAACGTGGGCACGACGCGGCCGGAGGGAGCGGAAGGCGGTTCGCACCCCGGTCTCGTCCGTCGCATCCTCGGCGAGAGCGCCGGCCTGCGCGCCACGATGCGGGGTCGCCTCGCCCTCCGCCTGAAGGGAGGAACACCGTGCTGGCCATGGTGGCCCCGGGGCAGGGGAAGCCGCTCGTCGCGCGAGAGCTTCCTGTGCCCGCGCCGGGGAAGGGGGAGATCCAGGTACGCGTGCTCGCCTGCGGCGTCTGCCGCACCGACCTGCACGTCGCCGACGGGGACCTGCCGCTCGAGCGTCCGGTCGTCCCGGGCCACGAGATCGTGGGGGAGGTGACCGGCCTCGGCGAGGGGGTGGACCGCTTCGGCCCGGGCAGTCTCGCCGGCATCCCCTGGCTCGCCTGGGCCTGCGGCGCCTGCGCCTTCTGCCGCCGCGGCCAGGAGAACCTCTGTCCGCAGGCGCGCTTCACCGGATGGCAGCGCGACGGCGGCTACGCCGAGTACGCGGTGGCCGACGCGCGCTTCGCCTTCCCGATCCCGCCGGGCTCCGAGCCCGCGGAGACCGCGCCGCTCCTGTGCGCCGGCCTCATCGGCTTTCGCGCCTGGCGCATGGCGGGTGAGGGCCGGCGGCTCGGGATCTACGGCTTCGGCGCCGCCGGGCACCTCGTCGCCCAGCTGGCCCGCCACGCGGGCCAGGAGGTGTTCGCCTTCACCAGGCCCGGGGACGAGCGTGGCCAGGCCTTCGCGCGGGCGGTGGGGGCGGGCTGGGCGGGCGGCTCGGACGCTCTGCCTCCCGAGCCGCTCGACGCCGCCATCCTCTTCGCGCCCGTGGGCGCGCTCGTCCCCCTGGCGCTCCGGGCGGTTTTGCCCGGGGGCACGGTGGTCTGCGCCGGGATCCACATGAGCGAGGTCCCAGCCTTCCCCTACGCGCTCCTGTGGGGCGAGCGCATCCTGCGCTCGGTCGCCAACCTGACCCGCGCGGACGGGGAGGCCTTCTTCGCCCTCGCGCCGCGCGTGCCCCTGCGCTGCCAGGTGACGCGCTTCGCGCTCGAGGAGGCGAACCTCGCCCTCGGGCGGCTGCGCGCGGGGGAGCTCGAGGGGGCGGCGGTCCTCGTGCCCGGCGCGCGAGGGACGAGCCGGCCGCCCGGGGTCGGCGAGCGAGGGCCTTAGCGCGCGCGGCGAGCCGGCGCGACGGCGGCGGGCTCGGGGGCCGCCCGCGGGCGGGCGGGAGCCCGTTCTCCGAGCGGGACCTCTTCCGACTCCAGGCGGGCGAACCAGCGCGCCGCCCGCGCCTTGAGCCGCGACCAGCGGATCTCCTCGGGAGAGGCCTGGGGGGCTCCCCCGGCGGGCGGCGGAGCGAGCGCGGCGTCGACCCGGCGCGCGCCGGCGCCGCGGTCGAACACCTCGCTGTAGAGTGAGGAGTGCGTTCGGCCGCAGAATGGGCACTGCCAGTAGCGCACCTTGCTGCCGGCCACCGACCAGCTCGTCATGAGGACGTGGCAGTGCGTGCATTCGACTTCGTGAGGCATGACATCGGCAGATATCGCGCCGGCCGGGAGAGGCGTCAAATATTCGGTTCCGGCGGCCCAGCCGGGGAGGCTAGAAGCGATGGACACGGTGGTGAACCTGAACGGCCGGCTCGTGCCCCCTGGGGAGGCCGTCGTCTCGGTCTTCGACCGGGGGTTCCTCTACGGCGACAGCGTCTACGAGGTCGTGCGCACCTACCGGAGCCGGCCCTTCGAGATCGACCGGCACCTCGCCCGGCTCGGTCGCTCGGCAGAGCGGCTGGCGCTCGCGCTCCCCTGGAGCGCGGCGGAGTGCCGGGTGGAGATCGCCCGCGCCCTCGAGGCGGCTAGGGAGGGAGCCCCAGCCGATCCGGAGGCCGCCCCCTGGAACGCGGGCGAGAGGTCCATCCGGGTCATCATGACGCGCGGGGCGGGCGAGCTCGGGCTCGATCCGGCGCTGGCCAAGGACCCGCTGGCCATCGTGATGGTGACCCCGCTGCGCGCGCCGCCCCTCGCCGCCTACCGGTCAGGGGTCGCCTGCCGGGTCGTCGGCATCCGGCACGACGCCCCCGAGGCGGTGGACACCACGGCCAAGACCGGTGCCCACCTCGCCAACGTGCTCGCGGTGAGCGAGGCGCGCCGCTACGGCGCGCACGAGGCCCTGCTCCTCGACCGGGACGGCCTCGTGACCGAGGGGGCCTCCTCGAACGTCTTCGCCGTGCGGGGCGGGCGCCTCGAGACGCCCCCGCTCGCGGTGGGCATCCTCGAGGGCGTGACCCGCGGGATCGTCCTCGGCCTCGCGCGCGCGGCGGGGATCGAGGTGCGCGAGCTCCCGCTGCAGCCGGCGGCGCTCGCCGAGGCGGAGGAGCTCTTCATCACCTCGACGGCGCGGGAGGTCTTGCCCGTGACCACCCTCGACGGCCGCCCGGTCGGCGCAGGGCGGGTGGGGGCGATGACCACACGGCTGCACGCGCTCTTCCGGGAGCATGCGGACCGGGCGGCCGGGGCGAGGTAGGCTAGACCCCGCATGCGCGCGCCGCCCCTCGTAGCCCTCTCGGCGATCTGTGCCCTCGAGGCGGCGGCGCCCGCGGCGCGGGCGCAGGCCGACGACGAGCGGGCCGAGAGGGCCCTGCACGGCGATCCCTCGCCCAAGGTGCGGGCCGAGGCCGCCTTCCTCCTCGCCCGGCGCGGCGACCGGGAGGCGGTGCCGGCGCTCGAGCGGGCGCTCGCCGAGGACGAGGCGGTGGCGGTGCGGCTGGCGGCGGCGACCGCGCTCGGGCGCCTCGGAGCCCTGCGCAGCGCCGCCCCCCTCCGGGACGCCGCGGCGCGCGACCCCGACCCGGCGGTGCGTGAGAGCGCCCGGGTCGCCCTCGGGCAGATCCTGCGCGGCGCCCGGACGGTGGCCATCGAGCCGGTGGAGGGAGGACGGGTCGACGCGCGCATGCGCGAACAGATGCGCCAGGCGCTCTCGGCCGAGCTCGAGCGGCACGGCTTCGCCGTGGTCAGGCAGGGCGAGGAAACCGGTTACCGGCTGCGGCCCACCGTGCTGCTCCTCGAGGAGGGGCACGACGGGGCCGGCCTGCACGTCGAGGTGAAGACCTCGCTCATCGCCATCGACACCCGGGGGGACCTCGTGGCCATGGTCGAGGGCGGGGCGCGCGCGGAGAGCGAGACCCCCACCACTTCGGAGAAGCTCGCCGGCCAAGCCTTCGCGGCCGCCGCGCGCAGCCTCTCCGAGGACCTCGCGAAGAGGCTGCAGATCCGCTGACGGCGCGCGCCATGACCCTGCCCAGCCCCGACCGGCCCGAGAAGCGAGAGAGCGCGCCCAAGCCGCGCCGCCAGCTCCGGAACTACCTGCTCGACCCCGGCCTGCAGCTGCGGTTCGGGGGGTACCTCCTGGCGGTGGCGGTCCTCCTCTCGGCGGTGCTGGGCTACCACGTCTGGCGCGCCTACCGCACGGCGAGCCGGCTCGTGGCGCTCGGCGACCCCAGGCCCGACGCGGTGGTGGCGTCCCTCCTCGCGAGCGAGGACCGGGCCCGGCTGGTCTTCATGTGCGGGGCCCTCTTCGCCCTGGCCCTCGTCCTGCTCGCTCTCTCGGTCGTGGTGACGCACCGGATCGCCGGCCCGGCCTTCGCCCTCGGCCGGACCTGCCGCGAGGTGGGGCGGGGTGCCCTCGCGCCGCCGAGGCCCCTGCGGAAGAGCGACCTGCTCGTCGGCCTCTCCGAGGAGGTGGCGGCCATGGTGGCGGCGCTCCGAGCCCGGGAGGCGGGCGAGCGCGACCGGCTCGCCGAGGCGGCCGGCCTCCTCGAGGAGGCCCCGGAGCGGGCGAGGGAGCTCATCCTCGAGCTCTCGCGCGAGAAGGAGAGGCGGCTCCGTCCGTGAGGGCGCTCGCGCCACTGTGGGCGGCGCTCGCGGCGGGGGGGCTCGTCTTCGCGCCGGCCAGGGCGGAGTCGCCCGAGGGGGTGAAGGGCCTCTCCGAGGAGACGGCGCGGAGCGAGCCGGAACAGCCGCTCCTCGCCGAGCCCGACGACCCGCTCGAGCTCGTCTGGAGCCACCGCCTGAACTTCGCCGCCGGGGGTGCGCCGCTCGTCACCATCCGCCTCGTCGACGGCCAGGACGAGATCGCCTTCGTGGCGGGGGAGGGCGCGGTGCTGCGTCCGCGGGGCGGAGAGCCGGTCCCCATCCCGGCCGGGACGACGCTGCGGGCGCTGGCGCGGGACGCTTTGCCGGCCGCGCTCGCCTACTATCCGCTCCTCGGCGACGCGGCCTACCCCGACCGCCGCAGGCTCTCTGCGGCCCGCCGCCTGTGGGAAGAGCGTGGGGTGGAGGTGCGCCAGCGCATCACCGGGGGTATCTACGGCATCGCCGGCCGGGTGGTGGACAACCGCCGCCTGGTCCTCGTCGCCGGGAGCGACGGGAGCGAGCGGGCGGCCCGGGACTTCGCCGAGGCTTCCCTGGCCCGCTACGGCGGCCGCACCGGGATCTACAGCGAGGTGGTCCGGCGACCCTCCGGGGCGGTGGAGGTCCTGGGCGCCGACGGCCCCATCGCCCGGGGCGACGCGCTCGTCGCCCTCGAGGCGAGCGGGGGCTTCCTGCTCCGCTCGCCCGGCGATGCCGTGGCGCACCGCTACCGGGGGCGCCTCTACCTGACCCTCGACGCCTCCGGCCGCCTGGCCGCCGTCCTGGGCATCGCGCTCGAGGAGCTCCTGCGGGGGCTCGTGCCGAGCGAGCTCCCGGCCAGATCGCCGGCCGAGGCCCTGAAGGCCCAGGCGGTCACCGCCCGCTCGAACGTGCTCGCGCAGATCGGGACGCGCCACCTCACCGAGCCGTACGTCCTGTGCAACGAGGTCCACTGCCAGGCTTACCGGGGCGCCGAGGCGGAGACCCCTGCCACCGACGCGGCGGTCAGCGCTACCCGGGGCGAGGCGCTCTTCGGCCGGCGCGACCGCACCCTCGTCGACGCCGTCTACTCCGCCCTCTGCGGCGGGCACGGCGAGGACAACGACGCGGTGTGGCCGACCCAGCCCAACCCGAGCCTGCGCGGCGAGAGCGACCTCTTGCCAGGTGCCCCCGGCGCGCTCGCGGGAGGGCTCGAGGACGAGGCTCGGCTCGGCGCCTTCCTCGCCGCCGCGCCCCCCTCCTGGTGCTCGCTCGCCCGCGGCGCACCGCGCGGCCGCTACCGCTGGGAGCGGCGGTTCACGGGGGAGGATCTCGACGCCTTCGCAAGCGACCTCGGGGTCGGGCACGTGCGCGGGCTCACCGTCACCGCGCGCGGGGTGTCTGGGCGCGCCCGGACCCTGGTGGTCGTCGGCGAGAGGGGCCGGGGCGTAGTGGAGGGCGAGCTGCGCATCCGCCGGTTCCTTGGGAACCTCCCGAGCGCCATGTTCGTGGTGAAGAGGGAAGGCGGCGCGTTCGTCCTGCACGGCGGCGGCTGGGGCCATGGCGTCGGCATGTGCCAGTGGGGGGCCGTCGGGAGGGCCCAGGCCGGGCAGGACTACCGCACCATCCTGCGCGCCTACTACGAGGGCGCCGAGGTGGCGCGCATCTATTAGGCCTGGCCGCGAACCCATCGGCGCCGGCCACCGCCTCACCTCCGCGGGGCGCTACCCTCTCCGCGCCCTGCCCCCGCGCCGGGGTGCTCCTCGAAGAGCGGCCGGCGCTTCCTCGGGCGGTAGAGGACGACGAGCGCGGCGAGCGCCGCGGTGAGGAGCGCCACCGCGCCGAGCAAGGTCGCCACGAGCGCGAGGCGCGAGCCGAGGAGCGCCTCGGGGCGGGCGAGGTGCCTCGCCGCGCTGCGGCCCTGGCAGCCGCGGACGAGGAGGTATCCGCCCAGGAGGGTGAGGAGAAGAATGCGCAGGACGACGCGCGATCTCGATAGGCGCACCGCTGCTCCAGGCCGCGCGGGGAGCCGCCCGGCACCTGCGGGCGAGGCCGCCCGGAAGGGCGAGCGGCGGCGCGGTCGAGGGAGCGCGCGCCGCCGCGGAGCCCGGCGCCCTAGCCGCCCACGATCTCCTTCTGGTCGCGCTTGCGCAGGCTCGCCCTGAAGAAGTCGCGGTTCATGCGCGGGATGACCTCGAGCGGGACGTGGGCCGGGCAGACGGCCTCGCACTCGCCCATGAGGGTGCAATGGCCGAACCCCTCGACCACGGTCTGGTCCACCATGGCGATCGCGCGCTCGTAGCGCTCCGGCTGGCCCTGGGGCAGGAGCCCGAGGTGGCTCAGCTTGGCGCCGGTGAAGAGGGCCGCCGAGGCGTTGGGACAGGCGGCCACGCAGGCCGCGCAGCCCAGGCAGGCCGCCGCCTCCATGGCGCGGTCGGCGGCGTCCTTGCCGACCAGGATCGAGTTCGCCTCGGGCGCGCTGCCGGTGCGGGTGGAGACGTAGCCCCCGGCCTGGATGATCCGGTCGAAGGCGCTGCGGTTCACGACGAGGTCCCGCACGATGGGGAGGGCCTTGGCGCGCCAGGGCTCGAGGGTGAGGGCGTCCCCGTCCTTGAAGTGGCGCATGTGGAGCTGGCAGACGGTGCCGCCGTGCACCGGCCCGTGCGGCGAGCCGTTGATGACGAAGCCGCACATGCCGCAGATGCCCTCGCGGCAGTCGGAGTCGAAGGCCACCGGCTCCTCGCCCTTCACGATGAGGTCCTGGTTCAGGACGTCGAGCATCTCCAGGAAGGACATGTGCTCGTTCGCGGTGACCTGGTACCGGGCGAACCGGCCCGGATCGGAGGCGTTCTTCTGCCGCCAGATGTCGAGGGTCAACCTCATGCCGTTCGCGCTCACTTGTAGCTCCGGGTCGCCAGCTGGATGTTCTCGAACGCGAGAGGCTCCTTGTTCAGGGTCTGCCTCTCCCCCACGCCCTTCCATTCCCAGGCCGCCACGTAGGCGAAGTGCGCGTCGTCGCGCCTCGCCTCCCCGTCGGGCGTCTGGTACTCGACGCGGAAGTGGCCGCCGCACGACTCCTCGCGGTGCAGCGCATCCGCGCAGATGAGATCCGCGAGCTCGAAGAAGTCGGCGACGCGGTTGGCCTTCTCGAGCTCCTGGTTGAGATCGTTCCCCGAACCGAGGACCTTCATGTTCTTGAGGAAGTCCTCACGCAGGACCGGGATCTTGGCGAGCGCCCGCTCCAGGCTCTCCTTGGAGCGTTGCATCCCGCACTCCTCCCACAGGATGGTGCCGAGCTCCTTCCAGTAGGAGTCGACGGTGCGGTTCCCCTTCACGGCGAGGAAGCCGTCCAGGCGCTCCCTGGCCTCGCGCTCGGCGTCCTTGAAGGCTGGATGGTTGAGATCGGACTTGGCGATGCCGCCCGAGGCCAGGTAGTCACCCACCGTGAGCGGGAGGATGAAGTAGCCGTCGCCGAGGCCCTGCATGAGCGCGGAGGCGCCGAGCCGGTTCGCCCCGTGGTCGGAGAAGTTGGCTTCCCCGCCCACGAAGAGTCCGGGCAGGTTGCTCATGAGGTTGTAGTCCACCCACAGCCCGCCCATGACGTAGTGGACGGCCGGGTAGATCCGCATGGGCACCTGGTACGGGTCCTCGCCGGTGATCCGAGCGTACATCTCGAAGAGGTTGCCGTAGCGCTCGGCGATGGTCCTCTTGCCGAGCCGCTTGATGGCGTCGGTGAGGTCGAGGTAGACGCCCAGCCCGCCCGGGCCGACGCCCAGCCCCTCGTCGCAGCGGTACTTGGCCTGGCGGCTCGACACGTCGCGCGGGGCGAGGTTGCCGTAGGACGGGTAGATGCGCTCGAGGTAGTAGTCGCGCTCCTCCTCGGGGATCTGGTCGGGCGGGCGCGCGTCGCCCTTCTTCTTCGGCACCCAGACGCGCCCGTCGTTGCGCAGCGACTCCGACATGAGGGTGAGCTTCGACTGGTAGTCGCCCGACCTCGGGATGCAGGTGGGGTGGATCTGGGTGTAGCAGGGGTTCGCGAAGAAGGCGCCCTTGCGGTGGGCCCGCCAGATGGCGCTCGCGTTCGAGCCCTTGGCGTTGGTGGAGAGGTAGAAGACGTTGCCGTACCCGCCGGTGGCGAGGACGACCGCGTCGCCCAGGAAGGATTGGATGGCGCCGGTCTCGAGGTTACGCGCCACGATGCCGCGCGCCCGCCCGTCGATGACCACCAGGTCGAGCATCTCGTGGCGGGCGTACATCTTCACCTGGCCGGCGGCGATCTGCCGCGAGAGGGCCTGGTAGGCCCCGAGGAGCAGCTGCTGGCCGGTCTGGCCGCGGGCGTAGAAGGTGCGGGAGACCTGGGCGCCGCCGAAGGAGCGGTTGGCGAGGGTGCCGCCGTACTCGCGGCCGAAGGGCACGCCTTGGGCGACGCACTGGTCGATGATGCTGGCCGAGACCTCGGCCAGGCGGTAGACGTTGGCCTCGCGGGAGCGGAAGTCGCCGCCCTTGATGGTGTCGTAGAACAGGCGGTACACCGAGTCGCCGTCGTTCTGGTAGTTCTTGGCGGCGTTGATACCGCCCTGGGCCGCGATGGAGTGGGCCCGCCGGGGCGAGTCCTGGAAGCAGAAGCTGAGGACGTTGTAGCCGAGCTCGCCCAGGCTGGCGGCGGCGGCCCCGCCGGCGAGTCCGGTGCCGACCACGATGACCGTGTACTTGCGCTTGTTGGCCGGGTTCACGAGCTTCATGTGGGCCTTGTGCTCGGTCCACTTCTTCTCGATGGGCCCGCTGGGGGTATGGGAGTCGAGGGCCATGGTGGCTATCCGTGCAAGAGGCCCGTGAGGACGGCCACGGGGATGGAGATGTTGGCGAGGGCGATGAGGGTCGCGACCAGGGCGGCGAGCTTCTTCACGCCCGCGGTGTAGCGCGGGTGCGACAGGCCGAGCGACCCGAACATGGAGTAAACCCCGTGCCACAGGTGAAGCCCGAGGGCGATCATGGCGACGACGTAGAGCAGAGCCGGGACCGCGTGCGAGAAGCCGGTCACCACGTTGTTGGCCGGGTTGAGCTCGACGTAGCTGCCGGCGTGGGCCACGCCCACCGTGAGGTCGAGCACGTGGTAGACGACGAAGGCGGCGATGACGAAGCCGGTCCAGATCATGGTGCGCGAGGCGGCGCTGGCCTGGATGTTCTCCTTCGTGCGGTAGGGGATAGGCCGCGCCTCGCGGCGGCGCAGCCAGAGCAAGAAGCCGGCCAGGGCGTGGACCAGCACGGCGGCGAGCAGGATGATGCGCGCGGTCCAGAGGAGCCCCTCGTTCGAGTGGAGCATCTCGGCGTAGCGGTTGATGAGCTCGCTGCCCAGGTAGATCTGGAGGTTGCCGAGCAGATGGGCGACGACGTAGGCGAACAGGACGATCCCGGACAAGGCCATCAGCACCTTCTTCCCGACCGTGCTCGCCCAGAACAAGGACAAGCGCGACGGGCTCGGGCTGCTGACCACGTCCTTCGTGGCGACGCTCATGCGTTAGGCTCCTGCCTGCGAAGGGAGGTTCGCGTCAGACAGAGTGAGATGCCGTTTGCAGGTGGAAAGAAGAACCACAAACGAGCGATGCGAGACAACGACTCCCGAGATACCCCATTGGGTCCCACCCGTGACGCGCAG
>DATJVF010000049.1:0-3923 GCA_035501995.1 Anaeromyxobacteraceae bacterium | reverse complement strand
TCTCGTCCCGGCTCCCCCTCCCGCCCCCTCGCCGGCCCCGGTGCTGCCGGTGGCCCGCGGCGCGGCGCGGCGCGATCCCATGGCCGCCCTCGGCGCCTTCCTGCAGAAGAAGGGCCTCAAGCACTCGCGCCAGCGCGAGGTCATCGCCCAGGCCTTCTTCGCCATGGGCGGCCACGTGCCGGTCGACGCGCTGGTGGCGCGGGTGCGCGAGGCCGACCCGCGCGTCTCGGTGGCCACCGTCTACCGCACCATGAAGCTGCTCGCCGAGTGCGGCCTGGCGGTGCCGCGCCGCTTCGGCGAGGGGCAGACCCGCTACGAGTCCTCGAGCCGTCGCCACGGCGAGGCTCACGACCACCTCATCTGCACCTCCTGCGGCCAGATCGTGGAGTTCGAGAGCGAGCGCATCTCGGCCCTGCAGAGGCGGCTGGCCCGCCGCCACGGCTTCGAGGTCGAGCGGCGGCGGGTCGAGCTGTACGGGCGCTGCGCCGCCTGCCGAAGGGCGCCCCAGAAGAGCGAGTCCGCCGCGTGAGCCCACCCCCCCCGCCCTCCGCCGCCAGGGTCGAGCCGCTCGAGAAGAAGGTGGCGGTGGCCGAGCGGTCGGTCATCCTGGTTGGCAACCCCAACGTCGGCAAGAGCGTCCTCTTCGGCGCCCTCACCGGCAAGTACGTGACGGTCTCCAACTACCCGGGCACCACCGTGGAGGTGACGAGGGGCTCGGCCAGCCTGGACGGCATCCCCTGGCACGTCCTCGACACACCGGGGACGAACAACCTCACCCCCATGTCGGAGGACGAGCAGGTCACCCGCGACATCCTCATGAAGGAGCGCGGTTACGCTTGCCTGCAGGTCTGCGACGCCAAGAACCTGAGGCGCGGGCTGCTCCTCTCCACCCAGCTCGCCGAGGCCGGGGTGCCCTTCGTCCTCGCCCTCAACATGTCGGACGAGGCGGCCAGCCGCGGCATCCGCATCGACGCGCCGGCGCTGTCGGAGGCGCTCGGCGTCGACGTCGTCCCCACGGTGGCGGTGGAGCGCAAGGGGCTCCGCGAGCTGTGCACGAGCCTGAAGCAGGTGCGCCGCTCGCACTTTCTTCCCCGCTACGACGAGGCCATCGAGGGCGCCCTCGCCGAGGTCGTGCCGCTCCTCCCCGCCCGCGGCCTCGACCGGCGCGCGGTGGCGCTCATGGTGCTCGTCGGCGACGACTCGCTGCGCGAGGCCCTCGCCCTCTCCGAGGCGGACCGGGCCCACCTCGAGGGCGTGCGGCGGCGGCTCTCGGCCCGTTACCCCGAGTCCTTGCGCTTCGTCATCTCCCGCCAGCGCCTCGGCGCGGTGGACCGCCTCCACGAGGCGGTGGTCTCGCGCGGCGCGCACTCGGCGACGAGCTCGCTCGGCCGCCGCCTCGGCCACGCCTCCACCCACCCGCTCCTCGGGTTGCCCATCCTCGCCCTGGTCCTCTTCGCCTGCTACGAGGTCGTGGGCGTGTTCGGGGCCAAGGTGGCCGTCGACTTCCTCGAGAACAAGGTCTTCTACGACCGGCTCGTGCCCTGGCTCGACGCACTCGTGCGCCTGCTCGTGCCCTGGCGCGGGGTCCAGGAGTTCCTGGTCGGACCGCCGGGCGTCCCCTTTCGGGAGCACAGCGGGCTGCTCGTCGGGCAGTACGGGATCTTCTCGATGGGCCTCTCCTACGGCATGGCCATCGTCCTGCCCATCGTCACCACCTTCTTCATCGCCTTCAGCGTGCTCGAGGACTCCGGCTACCTGCCGCGCCTGGCGGTGATGGTGAACAAGCTCTTCAAGCGCATGGGGCTGAACGGCAAGGCGGTCCTCCCCATGGTGCTCGGGCTCGGCTGCGACACCATGGCCACCATGACCGCCCGCATCATGGAGACGCGCAAGGAGCGAGTGATCGTGACCCTGCTGCTCGCCCTGGCGGTCCCCTGCAGCGCGCAGCTGGCCGTCATCCTGGCCATGGTGGCGGGCCTGAGCGCCGGGGCGGCGGCCTGGTTCTTCGGCACGCTCTTGCTCGTGCTCTTCCTCTCGGGCTGGCTCGCCGCCAAGGTGCTCCCCGGCCGCGGGTCGGACTTCATCCTCGAGCTTCCCCCGCTGCGCGTCCCGCAGGCCGGCAACATCGCCGTGAAGACGCTGGCCCGCATCGAGTGGTACCTGCGGGAGGCGCTCCCCCTCTTCGTGCTCGGCACCCTCATCCTGTGGGGCCTCGACCGGGTCCACGGGCTGGCGCTGCTCGAGCGGGCCGCCGCCCCGGTGGTGGTGGGCGTGCTCGATCTGCCGCGCCAGGCGGCCACCGCCTTCATCCTCGGCTTCTTGCGCCGCGACTACGCCGCCGCCGGGCTCTTCCTCCACTACCAGCCCTTCATCCAGGCCGGCACCATGACCCGCGCC
This sequence comes from Anaeromyxobacteraceae bacterium, assembly GCA_035501995.1. GTDB lineage: Bacteria > Myxococcota > Myxococcia > Myxococcales > Anaeromyxobacteraceae > Anaeromyxobacter_A. The sequence goes on along the minus strand of DATJVF010000049.1, from coordinate 1,526 downwards.
ATGCAGACCGAGGTGGTGGTGGCCCTCGTCACCGTCACCCTCTTCATCCCCTGCATCGCCAACTTCTTCATGATCGTGAAGGAGCGCGGGATGCGGACCGGCCTCGCCATCGCCGGCTTCATCCTCCCCTTCTCGGTCGGGGTGGGGGCGCTCGTGAACGTCCTCATGCGCTGGCTCTACGTCTAGGCGCCCCGTGCCGACCCTCGTCCGAAAGATGGAGCGGTGCCCGCTGTGCGGGGCCGAGTTCGAGGCGGAAGGCCAGGGGTGCCGGCCGTCCTGCCCCATGTCGACCGGCTGCCGGGTGGTGTGCTGCCCGAGCTGCGCCTACAGCTTCCCGCAGGAGACCGGCCTCGCCGGACGCCTGCGCGCCTTCTTGAACCGGCACCGGAGGGAAGCGTGAGCCCCCTGCACCCGCAGCAGGTCGAGGAGCTCCTCGAGACCATCTTCACCGAGCGCGAGCAGGGGCGCGACGACCCGGGGGCGGTGGTGGCCCACGCCGCTCCCCACGCGGGCGCCCCGGGCCCCGAAGAGCTGCGCGAGCTCCATGAGATCGGCCTCGCCCGGCTCGACGGCTCGCGCCTCGAGCTCACCGCCGAGGGCGAGCGCCGCGCCCGCGACCTCGTGCGCCGCCACCGCCTCGCCGAGCGGCTCCTCCGGGACGTCCTCCAGCTCTCCGAGACCGCGACCGAGAGCCAGGCCTGCGAGCTCGAGCACATCCTCTCGCCGGAGGCCACCGACTCGGTTTGCACCCTCCTCGGCCACCCCCCCACCTGCCCGCACGGCAAGGCCATCCCCCCCGGCCCGTGCTGCAGCGCCCTCCCGCAGAGCGTGCGGCCCATCGTCACCGGGCTGCCGGCGAGCGAGCTCGGCTCGCTCGCCCGCATCGTTTTCATCGCCCCGCGGTTCCACGACCGGATGGACCGGCTGGCGGCCCTGGGGGTCATCCCGGGCAGCGAGATCCGGCTCCACCAGCGCTCCCCCTCCTACGTGATCGAGGTGGGAGAGACCACCATCGCCCTCGATCCGGAGATCGCGAGGGAGATCTACGTGAAGCGCGTCGAGGGGTGAGGGACGGGAGGGCCATGGAGGTGACGAGCGTGCCGCGTCGAGGTGGGGAGGGTGGTCCGGGCCGCCCGCAGCGGGAGATGCGCTGCGGGTGTGGGAACCTGCTCGCCCGCCTGGTCCCGGAAGGCGTCGAGCTGAAGTGCCGCCGCTGCAAGCGGACGGTGGTCTTGCCCCTCGGGGAGGGCGAGGCGCGGGGGACCGGCTAGGCCCTCGATCGCCCGAAGCTGCCGCGGAGGAGCCGCCCGCTGCCCTGGAGCGCTCCTCCCGTCGGTGCCCCGAAACGAGAGCGGCCCGCGGTCCCGAACCCAGAGCCCGTTCGCGTTGGTCGCCTTCGCCCGGGTTCCCTTTTCACCCGCGCGAGGAGCGGCCTCCCAGGAGGTCGTCGTGGTGAATGTTCGCCCGGCGGAGCGGGCCCGAGCGCGCCGGCCGCGCCCCCTGCTCGTCGCCCTCGCCCTCGCGGC
>DATJVF010000048.1:0-13652 GCA_035501995.1 Anaeromyxobacteraceae bacterium | reverse complement strand
ACCGCCGCGATGCGCCCGACGATCTCGCCCGAGCGCCGGGCGAGGAAGAGCGCCACGTCGGCGTGCAGGAAGAAGGGGTTCTTCTGCGGGTCGAGGAACTCGTGCCGCTCCATGAGGAGCGGCGGCACCCAGTGCAGGTCGTCCTTGTAGATCTGCCACTGGAACTTGATGAAGCGGTCCTTCTCCAGGGCGTCGAGGACCCGCGTCACCTCCACCTTGCCCTTCTCGGTGACGGCCGACGGGGTGGTGAGCGAGGCCGGAGTGCCGGCGGTCATGAGCGTCCCTCCTCGGGTCTAGTGGTGGCCCAGGTCGCTGTGGGTTGGATCGTCGGCGTGGCGGTTGGACTGCCGGCGGCTCATCCACTCCATCCCCAGGGACAACAGCCGATTCTGCACCCGGTGGCGCTGGGTCCAGATCTTCTCCGGCAACTTCGAGAGCTTGCGCACGTCCTCGGGACCGAGGTTCAGGGCTCGCCAGGTGAGGATCTCGGCGGCGTCGGAGAGGCGCTGTCCGAGCGGCTCGGCGCGGTTCAGGAGCACCGCCCCGATCTCGAGGCTGCCCTGCATCTGCGGGGAGGCCACCGCCCCCTCCCGCTTGGAGGAGACGAAGCCGGTCGAGCCGGGCCGAGCCACCTTCACCTCGACCCGGGTGTGCGGCTTCTCGTAGGGGATGATGCCCACCTCGCGACCGCAGCGCTTGAACATCTCGAGCGCCCGGTCCACCTGCTCGTCGCTGTGGGTGGCCATGAAGACCGCCCGCACGAGGTCGCGCTCCACCGCAGGCTTGGTGACCGGCGAGACGAAGAGCCCGGCGTCGGTGAGCTTGCGCCAGAAGATGAAGTTCAGGGCCTGGTCGCCGACCACGATGGGGATGACCGGGGTCACCGAGGGATCGGTGTCGAACCCGAGCAGGCGCAGCTCGCGGTGGACCCGCTCCGAGATGTCCCACAGCCGCTCGCGCCGCTCCGGCTCAGCCTGGATGATCTCGAGCGCCCGCAGGGCCGCGGCCACCGCCGGCGGCGTCATCGAGGCCTGGAACAGCAGCGAGCGAGCCTTGTGCTTGATCCAGTTGATGACGTCGGCCCGGCCCGCGATCACCCCGCCGATGGAGGCCAGCGACTTCGAGAAGGTGGCCATGACGAGGTCCACCTCGTCGTGGACCCCGAGGTGCTCGCCGGTGCCGCGCCCGTTCTGGCCCATGACCCCCAGGCCGTGGGCCTCGTCCGACATGAGGCGCGCGCCGTACTTCTTCTTGAGCTCCACGATCTTGACGAGGTCGGCGAGGTCGCCCTCCATCGAGTAGACGCCGTCGACCACGATGAGCTTGCCCGCCTCGTCCGGCGCGGCCGCCAGGAGCCGCTCCAGATCCTCCATGTTGTTGTGGCGAAAGCGCTTGGCCTCCCCGTAGCAGGCGTGGATGCCCTCCACGATCGAGGCGTGCACCATCCGGTCGGCGAAGACCAGGTCGCGCCGCTGCACGAGCGAGGAGATGGTGCCGAGGTTGGTGGTGAACCCGGTCGAGAAGCAGACGGCCGCCTCCTTGCGCAGGAAGGTCGCCAGCCGCCGGTCGAGCTCGTCGTGCAGGACGAGCGTGCCGTTCAAGACCCGCGAGCCGCAGGTGGAGGAGCCCCACTGCCTCGCCGCCTCGGCCGCCGCCTCGCGCACCCGCGGATCCTGGGCGAGGCCGAGGTAGTTGTTGGAGCAGGCCATGATGAGGCGCTTGCCCCCGATCACCACCTCGGTCCCGTCGTTGTGCTCGATGACCCGATAGTAGGGGTAGTGGCCCGCCAGCTTGACGAGCTGGACCTCCTTCCACGCGGCACACCTCTCGAAGATATCGGCCATGCGGCGCAGCACCCCCTGGGACGGTCCCCTCAAGCTAGGTACCTACCCTGCGGGTAGCAGTCAAGAGAACGGTTGTCCTCCGCCCCGGCTGCTCACGACCGACGAGCGAACAGCGCGGTTCGCTGGGCGCATTTTCACGGGTGGCTCACCTCGGGGGGGCGACCCCTTCTCGGCCGTAGCAGCCAGGCGGGGAGCGCCACCAGGGCCGCGCTGATGCAGGCGAGCTCGCCCACCGAGGCGAGCAGGCCGAAGCCGCGCAGCGCCCGGTTGTCGGCGGCGAGGAGCGAGCCGTAGCCGATGATGGTGGTGAGCGAGCAGAGCGCGACCGCCCCGCCGGTCTCGCGCAGCACCCGCTCGAGCGAGCCTTGCCCCTCGATCCGCCAGCGCTGCACGATGTTCACCGCGTAGTCGACCCCGATCCCGAAGGTGATGGGAAGAACGATGAAGTTGAGGAAGTTCAGGCGGATGCGGCCCCAGGCGGCGAATCCCACCAGCCAGGCCACCCCGAGGAGCAGGCTCCCCAGGACCTGCAGCGCCGGCCGCGCGCGCCTCAGCGCGAGGAGCACCAGCAGCACCACCGCCGCGAAGGCGATGGCGGTCGCCACCGGCCCGTCGCGCACGATGGCGTCGGCGATGTCGATGAACAGGAGCGACTGGCCGACCGCCTGGGCGAGCGCACCCGAGCGCACGATCGATCCCCTGATGAGGCCGGCGATCTCCTTCGACTCCTGGGGGGTGATGAAGCCCACCTTCTTCGGGAAGGCCAGCGCGATGCGGCCGGCGGTGCCGTCCCGCTCGACGAGGGGGAGACGGATGTCGAGGGGCAGGTCGGCGAGGGTGACCGGCCTCAGGTCCTTCGGCGGCCTCAGGTCGAGCGCCCGCTTGCGGTCCTGCGGGTCCATCTTCTCGATGCGGGAGTCGGTGAGGGTGGCGCGCAGGCGCCGGAGGAGCTCGAGCTTCTCCTCCTGGTGCGCGGGCACCACGCTCGCGAGGGTCCGCACCTCGCGCAGGGGGTCCTTCGCGCCGAGCGCGGCGCGCTCGCGGTCGAGCTCGGCCACCACCTTGTCGAGCTCGGCCGGCGTCTCGGCCCGGATCACGATGGGTGTGAGGTAGGTCTTGAAGACCTCGTCCTCCTTGCGCCCCCAGTACTGCGCCCCGCTCTTGGCGCTCTTCGCGGCGCGCAGCTTGTCGAGGTCGTACTCGATGAGGCTGCCCCGGTAGGTGACGACGCCCAGCACGGCGAGACCGAGGAGGACGAGCGAGACCACCCGGACCGCGCGCCCGTGGCGCACGCTCAGGTGGGAGACGAGGAAGCCGGCGATCGAGCGCCGCCCGTAGCCGGGCGGGCGCTTGCTGCGGGTGTCAAGGGCGGCGAGGAGCGGGGGGAGGAGCAGGTAGGCGGTGACCCAGCAGAGCGCCATCCCGAGCCCGCCGATGACCCCGAACTGGCTGAACCCTCGGAAGTCGGTGACCGCCAGGGAGAGGTAGGCGAGGCCGGCGCCGAAGGAGGCCACGAAGGTGGCGGCGAGGGTGCCGGACCAGGAGGTCTGGATGGCCTCCTCGAGAGGCCTCCCGCGCCGCCGTTCCTCGAGGAAGCGGGCCACCACGATGATGGAGACGTTGATGCCGTTTCCCACCACGATCGAGCCCAGGAAGGCGGTGTTGGCGTTCAGGTAGCCGACGAGGAAGTAGGAGATCCCGAAGGTCAGGGCGCAGCCGACGGCGAGCGCTCCCAGGATCGAGAGGATGGCGGTCCAGCGCCGGTAGTAGAACCACAGCGCGGCGAAGACCAGCACCAGCACCACCACCGTGGAGGAGAGCAGGTCCGACTCGAGGGCCGACTGCTCCTCGACGAGCGTCGACACCTCGCCGTCGTAGCCCACCCGCAGCGTCTTGTCATAGCGCGCCGGGGAGAGCGCGGCGACCTCGCGCTTCACCGCCTCGAGCACGCGCTGGTTGGCCTCGAGCCCGGTGGCCGACTCGGGCGGCCGCACCAGGAGGACGAGCAGGTGGCCGTCCGGGGTCTGGAAGTAGCCCTTGCGGAACTGGGAGAGGGCGCCGTTCACCGCGCCGTACTTGGCCTCCAGGTCCTGGAATTCCAGGGACGGCGGCGGTCCCGACTCCTCCTCGTCGTCGAGGAGGTGGGTGAGGGGGTTGGCCTTCCGCTTCTCCCAGGCGATGCGGGCGTCGAGGCGTTTCTGGATGCTCTCGAGATCCTCCCGCGACAGGTAGAACCCGCCGAAGCGGTGCACGAACCGCTCCTGGGCGTCGGTGCGGTACTCGACCGATTCCACGAGCTCGGGGGGGAGCTTCGCGAGCCGCGCCGCCAGGTCGTCGGCGAACCGGTCGAGCGCATCGCCGTCCTCACCCTCCAGCACCACCGACAGGCTCGTCACGTTGTGCAGCTTCTTCGCGATGGTGCGCGAGGCGACCACGCTCGGGGCGCTGTCGGGGAGCAGCTCCTCGAAACCCGACCGCAGGTTCGTGTAGAGCCGGGCGCTGAAGACCGCCCCCAGGGCGCCGAGGGCGAGCGCGATCACGAGCACCAGGCGGCGCCGGCGCACGAGCCACGGCACGCACACCCGGCAGACCGGCCCGGGCTCGCCTGCCGCTCCCCGGTCCGGCGGCGCCGGTTCGGCGGGAAGCCCGGCCGGGGTGGCCGTCCTGCTCGGCGCGATCTCGTTCACGACTCGCCTGGGGGCCCCGCCGCAACCTCGCCGAGCGGGAGCTCGCGGCACCCCTCGGCGGCCGAGCGGTAGGCGGTGGTGATGATCTCGACGCAGCGGCAGGCGTCCATGGCCTCCGGCCCGGCGTAGTCGCCCTCCGCCATGGCCGTCCGGAACCGGTCGAACATCGCGTTGAACCAGAGGGTGTGGCTCGCGTCCATCCAGTCGGAGGCGATGGTGCGCCGCTCGACGTCCCAGGTCACGGCGCCCTGGGCGACGTCCGCCCCGCCGGTGGCCCGCTGGGTGGCGAGCTGCAGCTCGTCGTCGTCCACGGTGATGGCGCCCTTCTCGCCTTGCAAGGTGTAGATGACCTTGCGCACGCCCGCCGTCCAGGTGAGGTGCACGTCGGCGAGCCCGTTCGGGAAGGTGAGCACCGCCGAGAAGTTGTCCTCGGTGTCCCAGCGCTCCCGCTCCGAGTTCACCATCTTGGCGGTCACCGCGGTCGGGAAGGCGTTCAGCCACTCGAAGGTGAGGTAGAAGGTGTGGCTGCCGTGGTCCATGGCGATGCCGCCGCCCGAGTGGCGGACGAGCCTCCGCCAGTGGGCGTTCCACTCGGGCACGCCCTTGGCGTGGGTGTTGCGGTAGGTGGCGAGGGTCACCGAACGGACCCGACCGATCCGCCCCGATCGGAGGATGTCGCGGATGGCCACCACCACCGGGGCGTGCTTGTAGTTGTGGCAGGGGAAGAGCACGCGCTTCGCGCGCACGGCGTGCCGCACGAGCCCGGTCGCGTCGGCGAGGCTGGTGGTGAGGGGCTTCTCGCACAGGGCGTGCAGGCCGAGGTCGAGGGCGCGGTGGGCGATGGGGGCGTGGTCGACCGGGGGGGCGGCGATGTCGACGAAGTCCAGGTTCTCCCGCTCGGCGGCCAAGAGCGCCTCGGCCGACTCGTAGACCCTGGCCCGCGGGAGCTTGTGGGGGACGAGGGCGCGGCGAGCGGCGCAGACGTCGGCCACCGCCCAGATCTCGACGTCGTCGCGCTTCAGGTAGGCCGGGACGTGTCCCCGCTCCCCGATGAAGCCGTAGCCCACCAGCGCGCCCCTGAGGCGCCTCCCGCTCGATGCCGTCATGGCCACCTCACCTCTCTCGCCCTGGCGCGAACGAGCGCCCGCTCATCGCCAGCGACCGCTCGCCGCGAGCCACGCGAAGACCTCGTCGAGCACGGCGAGGCCCTCGAGCGCGGTGTCCCGGTCGATGGTCAGGGCCGGCTGCAGCCTCACGTGCGCGGTGTAGGTCATGGCGAGGAGCCCCCGCCCGACGCACTCCTCGTAGACCTGGCGCATCACCGCAGCGTCGACCGGCTCCTTGGTGGCCCGGTCCTTCACGATCTCGATCCCGATGAGCAGGCCCGCGCCGCGCACGTCGCCCACGAAGGGGTAGCGCTCCTGCATGCGACGGAGCTCCTCCAGCATGGCCGACCCCACCGCCTGGGCGTTCTGCCAAAGCCCTTCCTCACGGATGGTGCGGACCGAGGCCAAAGCGGCGGCGGCGGCGAGCGCGTTGCCGCCGTAGCTCGAGGAGGCGCCCGAGGGGTTCGACCAGGGCTTCGCCGCCGCCACCTCGCTCCTCGTCAGTACCCCGGCGATGGGGAACCCCGAGCCGAAGCCCTTGCCGAGGGTGCAGATGTCGGGGCGCGCCCCCGAGTGGTCCACGCCCCAGGGCCGGCCGGTGCGCCCGAAGCCGGTGATCATCTCGTCGGCCAGGAAGAGGGCGCCCGCCTCGTGGGCGATCTCCTCCAGCGCCTTCACGAACTCGGGCGGCGGGATGACGTTCCCAGCCGTCCCCTGCATGGGCTCGGCCAGGATCGCGGCCAACGGCCCGGCCGGCTGCACCTTGACCGCCTTGCGGACGAACTCGGCGCAGGCGAGCCCGCAGGACGGGTAGTCGAGCTGGAACGGGCAGCGGTAGCAGTCGGCGTACGGGACGAGCGTGCTGCCGGCCGGCAGGGGCCCGAGCCCGTGGCGGGCCGAGGAGCCCATGAGGGCCATCACCCCGGCGGTCTTCCCGTGGAAGCCGCCCCAGAAGCCGACCACCTCCTGGCGGCCGGTGGCGCAGCGGGCGAGGCGCAGCGCCGACTCGACCGCCTCGGCGCCCGAGGAGTAGAGCTGCAGCCGATCGAGTCCGGCCGGGGCGAGGGCGCTCACCTCGTGGACGAGCTCGGCGCGCGGCAGCGAGGTGAAACTCCCCACCGTGAGCCGGCCGGCCTGCTCGGAGAGTGCGGCCACGTAGCGGGGGTGGCAGTGCCCCAGGGCGTTCACCCCGATGCCCCCGATGAGGTCGACGTAGGTGTTGCCGTCCACGTCGGTGAGCGTGCTGCCCTGGCCGTGGTCCATGGCCACGCCCGCCCACAGCGCGAAGCCCTGGAGGCCGGGAGCGAGGTGCTCCTGCTCGCGGCGGACGATCTCCCGGGAGCGCGGCCCCGGGATAGGCGTGCGGATGACCACGCTTTTCTTGTTCATCGTGACTTTCTTTAGAACAGAGGCGGCCGTCGCTAGTTACTTGAAAAGCCAGCCCCTGCCAAGTAGCTTGCCCACGCCAAGAAGCCGCTCCAAGGCCGCGATGCCCGCTCCGCACGCCCAAGCCCTCTCGCCTCAGGCGCACACGTCCACACCCCGAGGCCGGCGTGCGCGGGGCGCCCCCGCCCGCCCCGCCGGGCCCGGTCGCGCCAAGGAAAGGTCCCGCATGCGAGCACCCCTCGCCGCCCTGCTCCTCCTCGCCCTGCCCGCGACGGCCCTGTCGGCCGAGGAGACGGCCACCGAGGCCCTCCGCGCGCGCGACGCCGAGATCCGCGCCGCCCTGCCGCCGGCCGGGAGCGAGGTCACGCCGGCCACCCGCAAGCGCGTCGAGAACATCATCACCCGCATCGTCGACGTGCACGCCATGGTGGAGTCCGCCATGGCCGCCCGCTGGAAGCAGATCACCGAGGCGCAGCGCAAGCGGCTCGTCACCGCCTTCGAGAACCGCTTCCGCTCCACCAGCGGCTCGGAGTTCGACACCTACCGCTCGACCGAGGTCGCCTACGAGCCCGAGAAGGTCGAGGCCGGCCGCGTCGTGGTCCCGACCCGGGTCGTCGTGAAGGGGGAGCCCACCGACATCACCTACGCCATGCGCCAGGAGGGTGGCGCCTGGCGCATCGTGGACATCGTCATCGACGGGGTCTCGACGGTCGACAACTACCGGTCCTCCTTCGCCCGCGTCATCTCCAAAGAGGGGGTCGAGGGGCTCATCGCTCGCCTGGAGAAGGGACCCTCGACCGGTAGGCCATGAAACTCGGGGCTTTACCTCTGGCCGGCGGACGTATAGAACCAATGGTGGTGCTGACCGAATACCTCGACTCCCCCACCCTGCACTGGGGACCGCTCGTCCTGACGGGCTTCTTCCTGGCGGCCTTCGTGGCCTTCACCTTGCGCAGCGCCCTGCACGGGCGCCCCCACACCGCGCGGGTCGAGAAGGCCGGGGGGAGCGTCCTGCTCTCGAAGTACATGATGGAGTACGGGCTGTGGGTGTTCGGCCCGCTCACCCGCACCGCCATCGTGCTCGGGGTGCACCCCGACGTCTTCAGCTGGGCCTCCCTCGTCCTGCAGCTCGGCGCCGCCCTGCTCATCGCCAACGGGAGCTTCGGGCTCGGCGCCTGGGTGCTCGTCTTCGGGGCTTTCTGCGACGCGCTCGACGGGGCGGTGGCGCGCGCCCGCGGGGTGGCCTCGGATGCCGGGGAGGTGCTCGACGCGGCGGTCGACCGCTGGGCGGAGCTGGCGGTCTTCTTCGGGTACGCCTGGTACTACCGGACCATCTGGTGGGGGTTCTTCCTGGCCGTCTCGGCCTGCGCCGGCGCGGTCATGGTGAGCTACGCGCGGGCCAAGGCCGAGGCCTTCGGCGTCGACGCCTCCATGGGCCTCATGCAGCGCCACGAGCGGGCGAGCTGGCTCGCCCTCGCCACCCTCGGCTCCTCGCTGTGGGAGATGTGGCGCCCGACCCCGCCCGGCGAGTTCGCCTACCACTCGGCGGTGCTCTTCGCGCTGGGGATGATAGCGGTCTTCGCCAACTGGACCGGCTGGATCAGGACCCAGTACACGCGCCAGGAGCTCAAGAAGCGATGACGTTCCGGCGCGGGCATGGCCCCGCCGCGGAGGTCGGCCGCTTCCTACGCGCGAACCTCTCCTCCTCGGCGGCCTCCCTCGTCGACTACCTCGTCGCCGGCCTGGTCCTCCTCCTCGGCGGGCACTACCTCGTCGCCGCCAGCGCCGGGGCGCTCTCCGGCGCGGTGACCGATTTCTCGCTCAAGCGCCACTGGGCCTTCGACCGGACGCACAAGGGCGCGGTCCACCGCGAGGGCCTGCGCTACCTGCTGGTCTCGGCGGCCTCCCTCCTCTGGAACCTCGCCGCCTGCTACGCCCTCGTCGACGGCCTCAAGCTGAGGGCCCTCCCCGGCGTGATCGTCGCCTCGATCCTGGTGGGCTTCCTGTGGAACTACCCCCTGCACCGCCTGTTCGTCTTCCGCGGCGCCAGGCCGGTCCCCGGGGGGGTCGCGAGCGGGAGCGAGCCGTGACCTCGGCCGAGAGCTGGGCGGTGGTGTGCGACTTCGACGGCACGGCGACCCTGGAGGACACCGCCGACGCGCTCTCCATCGCCTACATCGGCTTCGAGCGCTGGAAGCGCGCCAACGACGCCTTTCACGCCGGGGAGAGCTCCTTCGAGCAGCTCCTGCGCGACATCTTCGAGCCCATCGCCGCCTCCCCGGCCGAGGTGCGCGCCTTCGCGCTCTCGCACGTCCGCTTCCGCGCCGGGTTCGAGCGGCTGGTCCGGACCTGCCGGGCGCGCAGGGTCCCCTTCCTCATCGCCTCCGGTGGCCTCGACATCTACATCCGCCCCGCCCTGGAGAAGCTGCCCCGAGAGCTCCGCGACGACCTCGAGGTCCGCGCCAACCACGCCGAGTACGTCCCGGGCGGCCTCTCCCTGAGCTTCCCCTTCGCGCACGCCGAGGGCGCCTGCGGGACCTGCGGCTCCTGCAAGGGCGCGGTGGTCGAGGAGCTGAGGCGGCAGGGGCGCCGCGTGGTGGCGGTGGGCGACGGCAACGCCGACCGCTGCATGGCCAGGGTCGCCGACGTGGTCTTCGCGCGCGACCGCCTGCTCGCCTGGTGCGAGGACAGCGGCTACCCCTGCACGCCCTTCGAGACGCTCGATCCGGTCGCCGAACGGATCGCCCGGTGCGGGGGATAGCAGGATGCGTCCCTCGCTGCGGGGTGCGCTCGCCCTGCTCGCCCTCCTCCTCGGGCCGGCCGCGGCCAGCGCCGGACCGCTACGACCCCTCCTCATCCGCCGCGCCACCTACAGCGAAACCTACACCTTCATCGCCGACCTCGAGGACGGGACCTACCTCCAGCTCACCCTCTCCCTCACCAACCTCGGGCCGGGAGGGACGAAGGGCCTCTGCCGGGCGCTCGTCTTCCCCAAGGACGGCCCGGCCTGGAAGGCCTCGGCGCGGGTGAGCCGGGAGGAGGTGAGTTTCGGCGAGGGGCCGCCGGAGCGGCTCGCCATCGGCTCCTGCAGCGCCCGGGCGGGCGACGGCTCCTGGTCGGTCTCGGTGGCGCTCGAGGGGGGCACGGCCGAGCTCGCCTACCTGGAGCCGGCCCTGCGCCGCTCGCCGCACGAGGCCGTCGTCACGGTGGGGGGGGACCGCTACGAGAGCGAGGTCTTCTACTACCGGGCGGCGGTGCGGGCGACCTTCACCCTCCCCGGGGCCGTGGCCCGCACCCTGGAGGGCCGGGGCTACGTCGACCACTCGCGCGGGACCGTGCCGCCGAAATCGCTCGCCCGCCGCTTCATCCGCTTCCGCGGCCTCGCCGGGGAGCGGGGGCTGCTCCTCCTCGGCCGCGAGTCCTGGGAGGGCGAGTTCGCGCCCCTGTGGGCGTGCGTCGAGGGCGAGCCGTGCCTCGAGTACCGCTCCTTCCAGATCGAGCGGGAGGGGCGCGGGGCGAGCACCGCCTTCCGGATCGCGGTGAAGGGCGAGGGGGAACCCCTCCTCCTGCGCTCCGGGCCGCTCCTCTACCGCGACGCGCCGGTCGAGGATCTCGGCCTCCTCGGCCGGCTCGTCGCCCCGCTCACCGGATCGCCGGTGACCTACGTCTTCCGCGGCGAGGCGGAGCGGGGGGACCTCCGCGTCCCGGGGATCCTGGAGGTCGAGCTCCTCGACGAGTGAGGTCGCAGCCGGCCGGGGCCCCCGGTCAGGGAGCGGCGCCGGAGCGGCGGGCCGCGAGGAGCCGGTCGATGGCGTAGGCCACCAGGGCGTAGAGGATGCCGAGGAGCACGTCCAGCATGTAGTGGTGGTTCAGGTAGACCGCGGCGAAGGAGACGGTGAGGAAGAGCGCGAAGCTGGCGGCGTCGAGCCAGCGCTTCCCGAGCGCCCGCCCGTAGAGGAAGGTGAGCAACGGGTAGGAGACGTGGAGCGAGGGGATGGCCCCGAAGACGTCGGCGCTCCGGCCGTAGAACCCGGCGAAGTAGGGGATGTGGGTGAGCTCGTCCCAGCGCAGCGCGCCCGCCGGGGAAGCCTGGGCGCTCATCTGGGCCGGGCCGAGGCCGTAGTCGGCCACGTACCAGGGCGGGGCGGCCGGGTAGACGTAGTAGGTGATGAACCCGGCGACGTTCATGAGGAGGAAGGTCCAGCCGAAGTGGACGAGGATCCTCCGCCCCGCCTGGTCGTTCCGGAACAGGGCCAGGTAGGCGGCGAAGCCGATCGCCCAGTAGACGAAGATGATGTAGGAGGTCCCGGTGACAAGGTCCACCACCGGCCAGTGGTGGAGGGCGAAGAATTCGTTCGGCGTGAGCACCCCGGCGGCGGTCTTCACCCCGAAGAAGTACTGGTCGAACCGGTACGGCTCCTCCACGTGCACGTGGAGGTAGCGCACGAGCGGCTCGGTGATGTGGGTGAGGTCGTAGATGATCCCGAAGAGCAGGAAGGGCAAGAGGCCCAGGAAGAGCGCCCGGGTGCGGTCGCTGTAGGCGACGAGGACGAGCACCACGGCGCACAGGCCGACCTGCTCGGGCCGGCTCTCGCCGGTGGCGAGCCGCATGATGGCGAGGTAGGCGAGGAGCCCGACGGCCGTCCGGAAGAACAGGCGGGGGGGCACACCGCGCAGCCTCTGCCGCAGCGCCCTGAGAGGGCTGGGGCGGCTGTCCTCGGTGGTCTTTTCGGGCGAGCCGGGCACGGGACCGGCCTTGGTTAGCCACCCAGGCCTCGGCCGTCAAGGTCCATGGCGCTCTCCGCGCGCGCGCTTCACCTCGGCCACACCCGCTCGTCACGGGGCTGGCGCGCTCCCCGGAAGGCCCGTCACCCCCCTGACGCGCCCGCCCTGATCACGCGCGCTTAGACCCCGCCGGGCGTGAGGGCACGCCCCTTGCTCTGGGCCCGGAGCGGAGGGAAGCGCGCATGCCCGAAGCTGCCAAGACCGAGAAGAAGAGCGAGGCCGGCGAGGCCGCCGTGGAGGCCAAGGCCGCCCCCAAGGCCTCGGGCCCGAGCAAGGTCGTGCCGGCGCTCCTCGCTCTCAACAGCCTGCTCCTCGCCGGCGTCCTCGCGGTGGTGATCCTCCGGCCGGAGGGGCTCGTCCACCGCGCCGGCGCCAAGCCCAAGGAGGAGGAGCCGTCCGCGGCCGAGGCGCACGCCAAGGAGGCTCCCGCGGCGGAGGCCGCCCCGGCCAAGGAGAGCGCGCCCGCCAAGGAGAGCGCCCCGGCCAAGGAGAGCGCCTCGGCCAAGGAGGGCGGCGGCAAGCCCAAGGACAAGGCCCCCGGCCCCACCATGCGGCTCCCCGACTTCATCATCCACCTCAAGGACACCGACGCCGACCGCTACGCCCGCATCTCCTTCGAGATCGAGGTCGAGGACGACAAGGCCAAGGAGGCGCTCAGCGCGCGCCTGCCGGTGATCCGCGACTCGTTCCTCGCCTACCTGTCCGATCGCACCGCCGCCGACCTGCGAGGCGGCGAGGCCATGGGAAAGGTGAAGGGCGCCCTCTCCGAGCGGCTCGCCACGGTGGCGAGCAACGTCCCCATCCGCGCGCTCTACGTGACCGAGCTCGTCGTGCAGTAGCGAGGAAGCCCCATGCCGGCCACCCTCTCCCCCGAGGAAGTCAAGGCGCTCATGAGCGCCATCCAGGACGGCAAGCTGCCGTCCGAGGGCGGGGGTCGCGGCACCCACGGCCCGGTCGCCAACTACGACCTGACGAGCCAGGACCGCATCATCCGCGGTCAGATGCCCACGCTCGACGCCATCAACGAGCAGATCGCGCAGCAGCTCGCCATAGGCCTCACCGGCCGCACCCGCCTCGCCATCCGGGTCTCCTCGGCAGCCGCCACCCTGCTCAAGTTCGCCGACCTCACCCCCTTGCTCACCCCTCCCGCCTCGGTGTGCGTGCTCGGGCTCGGCCCCGGCTACGGTTTCGGCCTGGCGGTGCTCGAGCCGGGGCTCGCCGAGCAGCTCCTCGCCGCGGCCCTCGGCGACCGGCGCTCGCGCCAGCCCGAGGCGGCGGCCGAGGCGCGGCGCGAGCTCACCACCGTCGAGCAGGGGGTCCTGAAGCGGCTGCTCGGGGTCCTCACCGACGCCATCGGCCTCGCCTGGGCCCAGGTGATGCCCTTCGCGCCGGAGGCCCTGCGCTTCGAGCTCGACCCGCGCATGGCGACCATCGCCCCGCCCTCGGACGTCGGCATCATCTCCGGCTTCGAGCTCACCGGGTCCCTCGAGGGGCGCCTGCAGCTCGTCATCCCCTACGCGGCGGTCGAGCCCGCCAAGCAGCGCCTCAGCGCCCCTCGCCAGCTCTCCCAGCGCGGCGACGACCGGGCGGCCCGCATGATGACCCGCGAGATCGAGCAGGTGCAGGTCCGCATGTGCGGCCTGCTCGGGCGCACCCGCATCACCCTCGCCCGCCTGCTCGAGCTCGAGCCGGGCGAGGTGCTCCTCCTCGACCACGACGAGGCGAGCCCCCTGCCGCTGCTCGTGCAGGGCCGCGAGAAACTGCTCGGCTCCCCCAGCGTCTCCGGGGGGGCCATGGCCATGAAGGTCGAACGCGGGCTCGTCCCCCTGCCCCACGTCGGCGCG
>DATJVF010000047.1:0-10952 GCA_035501995.1 Anaeromyxobacteraceae bacterium | reverse complement strand
ACAGCTCCAGTACCTCCTCGTGGGCTCGCTCGGCGACGAGGACATTGAGGGCTTCGCGAGCCGTGCCTTCGAGGCCTACAAGCTCGGGGACCGGGACAAGGACAACGGGGTCCTGGTGGTGGTGGCGAAGGACGACCGCCGCGTCCGGATCGAGACCGGCTACGGCAACGAGGGCGCGCTCACCGACGCCCAGGCGAGCCGGATCATCCGCAACGTCCTCAGCCCGGCTTTCCGGGAGGGGCGGTACGGCGACGGCCTCTACCAGGCCGGGGTCGCCATCCTCACCGCGCTCGACGCCTTGCCGCAGGGCACGGCGCGAGGGGCGGCCCCGGACCACGGCCGGGCCGGAGTGGTCACCGTCTTCATCCTCATCTTCCTCGTCTTCCTGGCGGTGCGGGTGTTCACCACCTTCGGCCCCCGCCGCCGCTTCTGGGGCGGCGGGTTCGGGGGGCCCTTCGGGGGTTTGGGCGGCGGCTGGGGCGGCGGGTGGGGTGGGGGCGGCGGCCTGGGCGGCGGCGGCTTGGGGGGCGGCGGCGGGAGCTGGGGCGGAGGCGGCGGCCACTCCGGCGGCGGCGGCGCCTCGGGAGGCTGGTGATGATCGAGCGCGCCTTCGGAGCCGAGGCCAGGCGACGCATCGAGGACGCGGTGCGCGCCGCCGAGGCCGGGAACACCGGGCAGATCGTCCCGGTGGTGGTCCTGAAATCGGCCGGCTACCCCGAGGCGCGCTACCGAGGCGCGCTCCTCGCCGCGGCCCTCGCCACCCTGGTGGTGCTCGCGCTCGACCCATCGTTCAGGGCGGTGAATCTGCCCCTCGTCCAGCTCGGGGCCGGCTTGCTCGGTGGGCTCGTCGCGCTCCTCGGCCCGATCGAGCGCATCCTGGCCGGCCGGGCGGAGCTCGACCTCGCCACCCGCGAGCGGGCGCTGCGCGCCTTTTACGAGCATGGGCTCTCGCACACCGCCGAGGGCACCGGGGTCCTCGTCTTCGCCTCGCTGTTCGAGCGCCGCGCGGTCGTGCTCGGCGACCACGGCATCCACGAGAGGACCGGCGAGGCGGTCTGGCGCCGCGCGGTCGGTGCGCTCACGAGCGGACTCGAGCGCGGCGACCCGGCCTCCGGGTTCTGCGAGGCCATCGCGGTCTGCGGCGAGGAGCTGACGCGCCACTTTCCCAGACCGTCGGGAGGGGGGCCGGGGAACGAGCTGCCCGACGGGCTCCGCGCCAGCGACCGGTAGCGCTCGAGCGTCGCACCCCGAAGGGGAGCCTTCGTGGGAGTAGCCGGCTCCGGGCCCGGGCGGCGGGCGAGCGGGCGAGGCGTGCCGAGGGGTTTTTCGCCCTTCACCGCCATGTTGACAATGCCTCTGCTCCTGCGGATAACGCCACCATGACAGGCGCCAAGCTGAGCGACCGTGGAGCGCGGAAGGCGGGGCGGACGGTGCGGGGACAGGCTCGACGGGAGCTCGCCGGGGCGGGGCCGGCGGGCCAGCCCACCGCCGACCTCGCGCCGGTGGTGGGCGCGAACCTGCGCCGGCTGCGGGTGAAGCGGGCGCTCTCGCTCGAGAAGCTCTCCAAGCTCTCCGGCGTGTCGCGGGCCATGCTCGGGCAGATCGAGCTCGGCCAGAGCGCGCCCACCATCAACGTCCTGTGGAAGATCTCCACCGCCCTCGGCGTGCCGTTCTCCGGCCTCATCGGGCAGCGCCAGGCGGGGGGCGTGGTGGTGCTCCGGGGGGAGTCCGCCAAGACGCTCACCAGCCACGACGGCAGCTTCAGCTCGCGCGCCCTCTTCCCCTTCGACGAGCCCAGGCGGGTAGAGTTCTACGAGCTGCGCCTCGCCGGCCGGGGAGAGGAGCACGCCGACGCCCACGCCCCGGGCACGGTGGAGAACCTGGTCGTCTCGCGGGGCGCGGTCGAGATCGAGGTCGAGCACGTCCGCCATGAGCTGCAGCAAGGCGACGCCATCGTCTTCGAGGCCGACGCGCCCCACGTCTACCGCAACCCCGGGGAGAGCGAGGCCATCATGTACCTCGTCATGACCTACGCCGACACGGTGGGCTAACGGGGCGAGAGTAGAGCCGAAACCGCAGCGTTGACCGAGTGAATCCCCAGACGTACTGTGGTCTGGCGAGAGGGGACCCGTGGTAGACGAACGGATTCCGATCGGCCGGCTCCTCGTCGAGCGGGGCATCGCCCGCCTCGCTGACGTCGAGGCCGCCGCGGCCACCGCGCGGGTGGGCGACAGCCGGCTGTGCTCGAAGCTGCTCGAGATGGGGGCCTGCGACGAGGGCGACCTCGTGGCGGCCCTGGCCGAGGTCCACGGGGTGCCGGGCGTGGACCTGTCGCGCACGGTGGTCGACCTCGCAGCCCTCGATTTCATCCCCCAGGCGGTGGCCGAGACCGACCTGCTCCTCCCCATCTCCCTCGAAGGAGGCCGCCTGCACCTGGCGGTGGCCTCCCCGACCGAGTCCGAGCGGGTGGTCTCGGAGGTGCGCTTCGTCACCGGGCGCGAGGTCTCGCTGTACGTGGTGGTGCTCCACGCCCTGCGCACCGCCATCGCCGAGTGCTACGAGGCCCGCGAGAAGGGCAGCGCGGTCTGGCGCGGCCGGGCAGCCGGGAGCGACGCCGGGCCCAAGGTGACGGTGCGGCTCCCCCCGCCGGCCGGAGCAGGCGCGGCCGCCGAGGAGCACTCCGGGCTCACCGGAGACTTCGAGATCGTCGACGAGGAGGTGCCCGTCGAGGAGGTGGTCCACGCGGTGGCCGTGCAGAGCGGCCCGCGTCGGGTGCTGGTGGTCGACGACGAGCCCGCCATCCGGCTGCTCGTGCAGCGCGCCCTCGAGCACCGCGGGTTCGCGGTGGACACCGCCGAGCACGGCCTCGAGGCCCTGGAGGTGGCGCGGCGCGGGGGCCACGACCTCGTCCTCCTCGACGCCATGCTGCCGAAGCTCCACGGCTTCGAGGTGGCCCGGCGGCTCAGGGCCGACCCGGCCACCCGCAAGATCCCCATCGTCATCATGACCGCGGTCTACCGCGGCTGGCGCTTCGCCCAGGACGCCCGCGACAGCTTCGGGGCCGAGGACTACGTCGAGAAGCCGTTCCGGGTGGACGACCTCCTGCGCCGGATCGACGCGGTCCTCGAGATGCGCCCCGCCGCCCAGGGGACGGCCTGCGCCCCCCTCGTCGAGCGTGGCCGCCGCGCGCTCGAGGAGGGCCGCCCCGCCGAGGCCGCCGCCGCCTTCGAGGAGGCCGTGCGGGTCGACCCCTTCTCGTCCGAGGCGCACCACGGGCTCGGCGAGGCCCTGCGCGGCAAGGGCGAGCTCTTCCAGGCCATGAGCGCCCTCGAGCGGGCCATCGAGCTCAAGCCGGCCTTGCTCCCCGCCATGCGCACCCTCGCGGCGCTCTACCTCGAGAAGGGGTTCCGCTCCAAGGCCGCCGAGATGCTCGAGCGCGCGGTGGGCGCGGCGCGCGACCCGCAGACGCGCGAGCGGCTCCGCCAGGAACTCCTGCCCCTGCTGTAGCGGCTCGCGGCGCCCTCCCCCGGGGCCTTCCTTGCTCGCGATCCGGGCAGGCCGTTGCCCTCGGTGTCGCCACCGGGCCCGCCCCGGCGCGAAAAGCCTGCTGCTGCGAGGCCTCCGCGGTGCGGCACGACCCCTGCAAAGTGCAAAGGTACCGAACGGGATGCACGGCCGTCCACGGGGCGTGCGTCGCGGCACGAACGCCATGCAGGGCAAACCTCGTCACAGGAGAGCGCCACGATGAACGAAGCGAAACCCGCCACGACGACCAGCCGGCCGACGCTCGGGCTCACCGGCCTCACCGTCAACGCCATGGCCCTCATCGCGCCAGGCGCCTTCCTCTGGCTCACCTTCCAGATCCAAGCCCTCTACGGCGCTCCCATGGCCGGGCAGGCCATGTGGTTCGGCATCGTGGCCGCGCTCCTGCTCTGCTTCGCCACCGCCATCAGCTACGCCGAGCTGTCCAAGCTCTACCCCGGGGCCGGGTCCTCCTACTTCTTCGCCGAGCAGGCCTTCCTCAGCAAGACCCGGGCCTACCGCTTCGCGCGCCTCGCCAAGTTCATCACCGGCTGGGCGAGCCACCTCTACTACTGGGTCTACCCCGGGGTGATGGTGGGGGTGACCGCCATCCTGTCGGGCTACCTCCTGAACCAGTTCTGGCCGGACACCTTCAGCGGCACCTACAACAGCCTGCCCTTCATGATCCTGTTCTGCATCGTCTTCCCGCTCTTCATCGCCTACATCGCCTTCCGCGGGGTGACCGGTTCGACGGGGGTGAACGTCGCCGTCAACGTCATCCAGATCACGGCCCTCATCGTCTTCTCGATCATGGCCATCTCCTACCGGGTGAACCACCCCGAGGGCTCGGTCGGGCTGCACCTCGTGAACGGCACCCCGGTGGACTTCGTGGTGGCGCAGGAGCCGGTCGTCGAGGACGGCAAGCCCAAGCTCGACGCGAGCGGCGCGCCGGTCTTGCAGAACAAGATGGACAAGGACGGCAACCCGGTCCCCGAGATGAAGGACGGCAAGCCCGTGCCCTTCACGCTCTCCTACGCGGCCGACCAGGCCGTCACCATGGAGCCCTTGGACGCCGACCACCCCAAGGACCTCACCCCGCACTTCAAGTTCCACCCGACGGCCGGATCGGTCCCCGCCCCGCACGGCTTCTCCTTCATCATCATCCAGGCCTGCATCGCCATCCTGATCCTGGTCGGGTTCGAGTCGGTGACCTCCATGGGCGAGGAGGCCAAGAACGCCAAGCGCGACATCCCGCGGGCGGTCTTGCTCTCCCTCTTCTTCCAGGGGGTGGTCTGCTACCTCATCGAGTACTTCGCCGCCAACTACTTCATGAACCAGGGCTACACCCTCGCCGACGCGGCGGGCTCCGGAGCGCCCCTCGGCGACATGATGGTCATCGTGGGCACCTGGCTCTTCGGCAGCTACGCGGCCGGCCGGGCCTTCATGCTGGTGCAGGCGGCGACGGTGTTCCTGGCCCTCATCGGCACCACCCTCTCCTGCCTCAACACCGGCGCCCGGGTGACCTACGCCATGGGGCGCGACGAGGAGGTGCCGGAGCACTTCGGCATGCTCCATGGCAAGCGCCTCACCCCGCATCGGGCCATCTGGACGCTCGCCATCATCTCGGCGGTGCTCGGGATCATCACCGTCTTCACCTACCTGGGCGGCACCACCCCGACCCCGCTCGAGACCAAGTACCACAGCTTCTGGTACTCCTTCGGCCTGTTCCACCCCGAGACCTACCCGAAGCTCCCCAACAGCCTGGTGATCATGACCCTCATCAGCAACTTCGGGACCTTCCTGCTCTACATGCTCACCTGCGTCATCGCCATCGTGGCCTTCCGCGAGCACCACGCCTTCAGCGGGTTCAAGCACTTCTTCGTCCCCATCTTCGGGCTGGTGGCGAACCTGGGCTGCATGCTCTTCTACCTCGTCGGACCATTCACGGTGAGTGGTATGAGCGTCAAGGAGCCCTACATCGCCCTCGGGGTGTGCGTCGTCTGGGGCGCCTATGGCGCCTACTACTTCCTCACCGCCAGCAAGAAGAAGGGCCGCACCGTCTACGTGGAGAAACCGGCGGTCACGGTATAGGCCGCGCGGGGAGGCGCCTTGCCACAACTCGGGGTGCGGTCGCTGCCGCCGGGGGGCCGCACCCCGAGCCTCCCGCCGGGCCGGGGCTCAGCCGCGCGGGTAGGCGTCGGTGCCCATCTCGAGCGCGTCCAGCCCGGCGTACTCGACCTCGGCCGGCACCCGGTTGCCCATCAGGCGGTCGACCAGCTTGAAGAAGCCGAAGGAGGCGCCGAAGACGAGGAGGGCGTTGGCGAGGACCCCGACGGCCTGGGCCACGAGCTGGCCACCGTCCCCGAAGAGCAGGCCGCGCACCGGCCCCTCCACCCCGTTCCATCCGAACCCGTAGCTCCCGTCGGCGAAGAGGCCGAGGGCCAGCGCCCCCCACGCCCCGCAGGCCCCGTGCACCGCCACCGCGCCCACCGGGTCGTCGACGCGCAGCCGGCGCTCGAGCAGGTTCACCGTCCACACCACCAGCGTGCCGGCCAGGGTCCCGATGAGCACGGCCGCCGCCGGGCTCACGAAGGCGCAGGAGGCGGTGATGGACACGAGGCCCCCGAGCAGGCCGTTGCAGGTCATGCCCACGTCGGGCTTGCGGACCGAGTAGCGCACGTAGAGCAGGGCGGCGAGCGCCCCGGCCGAGGAGGCCAGCACGGTGTTGACGGCGATGAGGGCGATGCGGGGGTCGGAGCCGGAGAGGGTCGACCCGGCGTTGAAGCCGAACCAGCCGAAGGCCAGGATGAGCGTGCCGAGCACCGACATGGGCAGGTTGTGGCCGGGCATGGCGGCGATGGTGCCGTCGGCGCGGTACTTGCCGAGGCGGGGGCCGAGCACCAGCGTGCCGGCCAGGGCGGCGAGCCCCCCGGTCATGTGCACCACGCTCGAGCCGGCGAAGTCCACGTGGCCGTGCCCGAGCCCGAAGGCGATGCCGAGGGCCGACAGCCACCCGCCCCCCCACACCCAGTTCCCGTAGAGCGGGTAGAGCACGGCCGACATGAACAGGCCGTAGATGAGGAAGGCGCTGAACTTCCAGCGTTCGGCCATGGCCCCGGTGGGGATGGTGGCGGCGGTGTCCATGAACACCACCGCGAAGAGGAACATGGCGAGGCTCCCCGCGTCGCCGCTCACCGAGACCAGCGCGAACTTGGCGCCGCCGAAGAGGCCGAAGAGGTGGCCGCGCAGGGGGAAGCCCACCTCACGGGCGGCGATGAGCGAGGGGCCGAGGGTGGGAAAGTCGGTCACCCCGCCGAACATGAGCCCGTAGCCGAAGAGCCAGAAGCCCAGCACGCCGAGCGGGTAGATGACGAGGTTCATGGCCATGGTGTTGGCGGCGTTGCGCGCGCGGGTGAACCCGGTCTCGACGAGCGCGAAGCCGGCCTGCATGAACATGACCAGGAAGGCGCCCAGGAGGACCCAGGCCAGGTTCAGGGACAGCGCCAGCGGAGTTGGGGACACGGGCTACCTCGAACGGCCGGCGACCGGCGGCGGGGCGCCGGCGGGAGCGGAACGCGCGCTGAGATGGATGAGGGTGAGCAGGAAGAGGAGCACCGCCGCCGCCGCCAGGGCCAGCAACGCCCGCCGCCGGCTCTGGGCGCGCACCCGGCGGCGGGCGCGCCCGGTCTCGGGGTCGCGCGGCGCCACCGCCTGCGGGTTCTCGAGGTCCTTGAGCAGCTGGCGGGCGCTGTGGTAGCGGTCGCGCGGGTCGCGCTCGATGGCCTTCAGGATGATGGCCTCGAGCGACGGGTCGAAGTTCGGGACGTAGTAGCTGGGCGGGCGGGGCTCCGCGCTGGTCTTGGCCTTGAGCAGGGCGCGTGGGTTCGGGCTGTCGAAGGGCAGGTTGCAGGTCAGCATCTCGTACAGCATCATGCCGAGCGCGTAGACGTCGGTGCGCGGGTCGCCCCGCCGGCCGCGGATCTGCTCGGGAGCCATGTAATCGGGGGTGCCGATGGTGCTGGAAAGGCCGGTCCAGGTGAGCCGGCGCTCGGAGGCGAAGAGCGCGATGCCGAAGTCCAGGATCTTGAGCCGTCCGTTCTCCGCGACCAGGATGTTCTCCGGCTTGATGTCGCGATGGACCACCCCCTCGTCGTGCAGGTAGGCCAGCGCGTCGCACACCTGGCGGGCGATGTCGAGCGCACGCTCGACCTGGAACGGCTCCTTGGCTCGCATGAGGCTGCGCAGGCTCTTGCCCTCCACGAACTCCATGGCGAGGTACATGCGGCTCTTCTCGACCGGCTTCAGGATGCGGACGATGTTGGGGTGCGAGAGCCGCTGGCCCACCTCCTCCTCCCGCCGGAAGCGCTCCGAGAACACCACGTCGCTCTCGTACTGGATGTGCGGGATCTTGAGCGCGACCCACTCGCCGGAGAGGGTGTCCTTGGCCTTGAAGATGGAGGCCATCCCGCTGCGGGCGAGCAGCTCGGTGAGCTGGTACTGGTCGAAGCGGTCTCCGACGACGGGATCGCGCATCAGATCACCCGAGCCAAGCCTGGCATGGGCCGACAGCGTAGTAGGGCCCGCCGCGCGCCCGCAACACTCTTGTGGTGCGGGAGGGCGCCGAGCGGCCTCGGCCCCCACCAACGGTCGGTGAATGGATCCCATGACTGAGTACGCCGTCGAGCTGTTCGCCCAGACCGACGTGGGCACCGAGCGCGAGAGCAACGAGGACGCCTGCGCCACCCACCTCGAGAGCGAGGCCTGCGGCGTGGTGGGGGTGGCCGACGGGGTGTCCTCCTACGCCGGCGGCGAGGTGGCGAGCCAGATGGCGGTCGAGATCACCCTGCGCGCCTACCGGGAGCAACCGGCCACCACCCCGGCCGGCCAGCGCCTCTACCGCGCCGTCCAGCAGGCCAACATCGAGGTCTACGACCGCGCGGTGGCGGTCCCCGAGCTGCGCGGGATGGCCACCACCCTCACCGCGGTGGCGGTCGAGCGCGGTGAGCTCACCGCCGTCCACGTCGGCGACTCGCGCCTCTACCTCCTGCGCGACCGGGAGTTCACCCAGCTCACCAAGGACCACACGGTGGCGGCCGAGAAGGTCCGCTTCGGCCTCTTGTCACGGGAGCGCGCGCGCCTCCACCCCGACCGCAGCGTGCTCACGAGGAGCGTCGGGCGCGAGCTCATCGTGAGCCGCGACCGCATCACCCAGCGGCTCGCCCAGGGCGACCTCCTCCTCATCTGCTCGGACGGCCTCTACAACGTCCTCTCCGACGCCGAGATGGCCCATCTCGCCCGGGAGGGGGACGCGGCCCAGGTCTGCCGGGCGCTGCTCGAGGCGGCCAACGCGCGCGGGACGGGCGACAACCTCACCGCGGCGGTGGTCCGCATGGTCGGGCCCACGCCCGAGCGGCCCGGGCTGCCGACCCTGGCGGACAAGCTGAAGAGGCTCCTCGTGCGGGGCGGGTAGGGCGAACCCTGGCGCGGGAGCCTGGCGCCGGGGGCGCTCGGCTGAACGAGGGGTGCGACAAGCTCAAGCCCCGCCGCCAAGAAGGCGGGGAATCGGCTCGCCGAGCTGGAGCTCGCCACGAGCTCGGCGTGCGAGACGCCTGGCGCGAGTGCGACCTACCCCCGGAAGACGCCTCTGGGGTCGCGAGGAGCAGAGCCAGGCCCAGGGCCCGGGAACAAGGCCGAATCCTCGGCGCCTGCCACTCGAGCCGGACTCGCCGGTCGAAAGGCCGGAGAGGAGGTCGCGACGCCGCGCCCGCGTGACCCACCTCGCTCCGCTCCCGAAAGGGGGCCGCCCGGAAGGGCCCGGGGCGCCCCGCCGGGCGAAGACCGGTGGACGACCTTAAGCGAACCCCATGGCACACGACTTCGAGGTCCTCGACGCGAACAGCGCCTTCTACCGGGCCTTCGCCGCGCACGATCTCCCGGCCATGGAGGCCGTGTGGGCGGCCGAGACGCCGGTGGCCTGCATCCACCCGGGGTGGGATGCGCTCCACGGCCGCCAGGTGGTGATGGAGAGCTTCCGGGCGATCTTGAACGGGTCCTCCTCGCCCGAGATCCGCTGCAGCCACGCCTTCGTGCAGGCCCTCGGCGAGATCGCGCTCGTCATCTGCCGCGAGCACGTGGAGGGGGGCGAGCTCGTGGCCACCAACGTGTTCGTGCGCGAGGGCGGCGCCTGGAAGCTCGTGCACCACCAGGCCTCGCCCCTCGCTCGCAACGACGAGGACGCTCCCGAGGAGGCGCCCAACTGACCTCGCGCCCCTCGGAGCGCCCCGGGCGACCCGCCTAGCGCAAGAGCTCCTTCACGAGGTGGCGCCCGAGCTCGGCGAGGCCCTCTTCGAGGGCGAGGGCTCCCCGGCCGGTGGCCAGGGTGGCCCGCATGGGCTCGGGCGCGAGGCCGAGCTCCAGGTTCAGCCGGACCAGCACGGCGGCGGTGGCCGGGGTCGGCTTGGCGGCGCGGACGCGCCTGCTCTTCCCGAGCCGCGCCGAGAGGCGATCGAGGAGCTGGTCGGAGGTGGTGCGCGGGCCCTGTCGGGCCTCGAGGGCGGCCGAGAGCCCGCCGAGGAGGAGGTCCCTCACCTCCGGTGCCGCGAGCGCGGCCTCGAGCCTCCCGTAGGCCTCCTCCTCGTCGACCCCGAGGCCGAGCGCGTAGGTGGGGGCGACGAGCCGGGCGAGCGTCGCGCGCGGGAAGAGGTGGGGCAACCGGGGTGAGAACAGGGTCACCGCGAGCGGTCCTTGAGGCGCCGGGCGGCGCCGAGGTGGCGGAGCGCCCTCGCCCGGAGCCCCAGGCGCTCGCACAGGCGCCCGGCGTTGTGGTGGGCGTCCTCGTGGCGCGGGTCGGCCTCCAGGCAGGCCTCATAGGCCGACAGGGCCTCCTCGGCCCGGCCCTGGTCCTCGAGCGCCACCCCCAGGTTGAAGAGCGCCAGGGCCTCCCCCGGGCGCGCGTCGAGCGCGCGGCGATAGTGGCGCTCGGCCATCTCGAGGTCGCCCGCCTCGTGCATGAGCCGGCCGAGGTTCAGGTGCGCTCCGTAGTGGGAGGGTTCGAGCGCGAGCGCCCGCGCGTAGGCCAGCCGCGCCTGCTCGGGGGCGCCGTCCTCGAGATCGCAGCCCCAGGCGTAGAACTCCTCGGCGTCCCGCCGCTCGCCCTTCACCGCTTCCTTCAGGATGGGGGACACCTCGGCCGCCACCTCGCTCACCTCGAAGTCCAGCAGCGCCTGGCCCGACTCGGGCTGCCAGGCGCGCGTCCCGTCGCGGACCACCACCCGGTCGCCCTCGGCGGTGATGCGCACCGCCGCGAGGGAGCGGCCGGCGGGGAGCTGGGCCCTGAGGCCGCGCAGGGCGCTCTTCACCCGGGGAAGCGAGAGGTGGGCCCGCCTGAGGTCGCGCGCCACCCGGAGGAGGAGGAGGTCCTGGAAGTTGAA
>DATJVF010000046.1:0-8719 GCA_035501995.1 Anaeromyxobacteraceae bacterium | reverse complement strand
CGCCGGGGAGGTGAGCCGGCTGCAGGCCGCGCTCTCCGACGCGGCCCGGCGCGAGGCCGTCCTGCTCGCCGAGCGCGACGAGCTCGGCCAGAAGCTCTCGGGCGAGCTCCGATCGCTCGAGCAGGCGCGCGCCCGCGCCTCCGCCCTCGACGCCGAGGTCCAGCGCCTGAGCCAGCTCGAGCCGCAGGCGGCCGAGACGCCCCGCCTGCGCCGGGAGCTCGCCCACGCTCACGAAGTGCTGCAGCAGCGCACCCAGCAGGCGGAGGCGGCCGCCCGGGCGGCCCACCTCGCCACCACCGAGCGCGAGCGGGTGAAGGAGCAGGCCGCCGTCGAGCTGCAGGCGCGGGCGAGCGAGGTGGCCCGCAGCGGATCGGAGCTCCAGGCGGCCCGGCGACGGCTGGCGGACCTCGAGGCCGAGCGCGCCGCCCGCGAGGGCCAGATCGCCCGCCTGCAGGGGGAGATCGAGGCCGGCCGCCGGAGCGCCGCCGAGCAGAGCGTGGAGGCGGAGCGCCGGTCGGGGGCGGAGGTGGAGCGGCTCAAGGCGGCGCTCGTCGACCTCGAGCGCCGGCTGGAGTCGAGCGCCCGCGCCGAGGCCCAGGCGCGCCGCCGGCTCACCGAGGCGGACAGGGAGCGCGCCGAGCAGGTGGCCCTGCGCGCCCAGCAGACCGCGGCCGAGAAGGTGCTCGACGAGCTGCGCGAGGAGCTCGAGGACCTGAAGCGGGAGAACGACTTCTTGAACGCCGAGGTGGCGCGCTACCACCAGAAGAACAAGGAGCTCCTGGCGCAGGCGGGGCGCAAGGGTTAGCCTCTCTCAACGGGACGCCCGGACGGTGCGAGCCGCCCGCCCCGATCGCCCGCGACCGTCGTCCCGCCGCTCCCGATAGCCGGAACGAGCCGTGCCGCCACCTGCCCCGCCGCGCCCCTTCGGCGTCTACCTGCACTTCCCCTGGTGCCGGGTCCACTGCCCGTACTGCGACTTCGCGGTCTCGACCGAGCGGCCGATCCCCGAGGCACGCTACACCCGGGCGGTGCTCCTCGAGCTCGAGGCGCGCGCGCCGGCCTTCCTCGGTCTCGCCCCGCGCTCGCTCTACCTCGGGGGCGGGACCCCCTCGCTGTGGGCGCCCGAGCGGGTGGCAGAGGTGGTGGCCGCGGTGCGGGCCCGCCTCGGCTTGCCGGCCGGCGCCGAGGTGACCCTCGAGGCAAATCCGGAGTCGTGTGCCCGCGAGCGGCTCGCCGCTTACCGGGAGGCGGGGGTGAACCGGTTCTCGATCGGGGTGCAGTCCTTTCACCCGGGCGTCCTCGCCAAGCTGGGGCGCCGCCACGGCCCGCTCGAGGCCGAGCGCGCCATCCGGGCGGCCGCCGAGGTCCTGCCGAACGTGGCGGTCGACCTCATCTACGGGGCGCGCCGCTCCACCCCCGAGACGGCCCGCGCCGACGCCGAGCGGCTCGTCGGGCTCCCGGTCGTGCACGTCTCGGCCTACGCGCTCTCGCTCGACCCCGAGCTCCTCGCCGAGGAGGTCCCCTTCGCGCGCATGCGTCGCGAGGGGCGCCTCGAGCTCCCCGGCGACGAGGAGGTGGTGGCGCAGGCGCGCGCCCTGCGCGTCGTCTTGCGGCGCGCCGGGCTGCGTCGCTACGAGATCTCCAACTACGCGCGCCCGGGCTTCGAGTCGGTCCACAACCGGCTCTACTGGGACAGCCAGAGCTACCTCGGCCTGGGGGTGGGCGCCACCGGCTGCCTCTACCAGGACCGGGGGAGCGCCGCGGGCGCCCGGCGCTATACCAACCTCCGCCGGCCACAGACCTACCTGACGGCGGTGGAGGCCGGCCGGCTCCCGACCCAGGGCGAGGAAGAGCTCGGCCCGCCCGAGCTCGCCCTCGAGCGGATCATGCTGGCCCTGCGGACCCGCAGCGGCCTCGCCGCGGCCCTGGTCCCCGAGGAGCGGCGAGGCGAGATCGACCGGCTGGCCCGCGCCGGGCTCCTCGCGCGGCTCGGCGAGCGGATCGCTCTCACCGCGCGCGGGATGGACCTGCACAGCGCGGTGGTGGAGCGGCTCACGCCGCGGGGCTGACCGCGCCCCGGGGCCCGCGCGGCCGGCGCACGGGCCGCCCGCCCAACCGGCGGGGAGAGAACGGGCGCCTCGACGCCCTCGCCTGCAGCCCTAGGTCCTGTACCCGCGGATGCGACCGCCCGTCAGCCTTTCGCGACGGGCGCCCAGGATGGTCCGTGCAGGGACGGGGACAGGGACGAGCCGCTCGAGCCAAACGCGCGTGAGGCCGGTGGGGAGGGAGACCAGCCTCAAGAGCTTCTGGCGGAGACGGGAGACGTCGAGGCGCACGGGAGAGCCTGGAGCAAGGGCGGTGCCGCAGAGGCCGGCTCAGTTCCCGCCCCCTTGCGCGGACGGGAACGGGGGTGGCTGCGGACCCTGGGTCGGACGGCGGAAGACCATGGGCACCTCCTGGGCCGCGTCGACCGCGCTCGCGAACTCGGCGAAGCTCCGGTAGTCGGCGGGCTCCACCCGCGCCCGCACGAGGTCGAAGCGGTCCTGCCTCAGGAGGCGACCGCCCTCGGCGCGCTCCCTGCGCCGGTAGTGGCCGTAGGGGGTCCCCAGGTCGGCCCCGCCCGCCGGGACGGCGGTCCACCCCGGCGGCAGGGTGACCTCGAGCTCGAGGGCCATCCGCTCGTCGTTCGCCACGAGCAGCGCGGTCTCGCGGCTGGCGCGCTGCAGGAAGCGGGCGCGCAGGAGGGCCGGGAACACCGGCAGGTCCACCACCGCCCGCCCCTCCTCCAGGCGCGCCCAGCGCTCGACGCGGGCGCTCCAGCGGATGACGAGCGGCCCCTCGTCGTCCGACTCGCCCGTCACCTCCACCTCGGAGAGCGAGGGGCTGCGGAAGCTGCGGGCCAGCGCCTGCTCGAGGGCCTGCCGCCTGGCGGCCCGGTCGAGCCGCTCGAGCGAGGAGCGCAGGGCGGCGGCCTCGTAGCCGCGGTACTCCTCGGCGCCCTTGAGCTCGGCGCCGCCCTCGGCGTCGAGGGCGATGTCGAGCCGGGTGGTCCGCCGCTCGGAGGGGTCGACCGGCGGGGTGCGGACCACCTCCACCGACTGGCCGGGTCCGGGGAGGAGCAGGGCCTCGGCGCCGTGGACCGCGTCGGGCAGGACGCCGTAGGGGGTGTGGCGGTTGCTCGGATCGAGCCACTGCAGGCGCTCCCCCTCCTCCACCCGCAGGAGAGGATAGGGGTAGAGGTCCGGGTGCGGGAAGCGGTAGGGCGCCGGGTCGCGGGTGAAGTCGCGCACCAGGGCCACGCGCGATTTCACTCCCAGAGCGTCCAGGACCGACTTCAGGAGCACGGTGCGGTTGCCGCGCCCCCTCGAGAGGATCGAGCTCGCCGGCTCGCCGAAGCTACCGCCCTGGCCGAGCACGAGCTCGTCCACCCGGCGGTAGGCCCGGCGCACCAGAGCGTCGTCCCCCGGGCTCGGCCGGGCGGCGGCCTTCAGCTCCGCCGCCAGAGCCAGCACCTCCCGGCTCGGCCGGTAGGTCTCCTGGAGCGCGTCGCTCATGGCGAGGGCGAGGGCCTCCTCCCGGGCGCCCGCGCCCACCTGGACGAACGGGACGAGCTCGGCCTCGCCGGGGGCCTCGGGCTCCGGGAACAGGGGCGGCACCCGCTCGCGCAGCACCCTCACGGTGGCGTAGCCGCCCTCCTCACGGACCTCGGGCGCTGGCATGTGGTGGGCGTCCACCTCCAGCCCGAGCGCGGAGGGCGCCCGCGCGAGGTAGGTGGAGCGCCACAAGGGCATGTCGGCCCGGAAGTAGAAGGCGTCGGCGGTGTAGCCGGGAACGGCGGAGCCGCGCCCGCCGGTGCTGCTGAGCCAGATCCACTCGGCGAAGTCGCCCGGCTCGAGCCCGGTGAGCGAGAGGGTACGCTTGTCCCCGAGCGGCTCCTCCGGCTCGAGGATCCGGCCGTCGCGCTTGATGGTGCGGGCGAGGATGAGCTCGGCGCCCTCCGGCACCGTCACCTCTCCCACGTGGTCCACCGCGCGCTGGTCGCGCGCCTCCACCACGGTGTGGATGCGCTCGGTGACCGCGCCGCCCAGGTGCGCCTCGGCGGCCCCGAAGTCGAGGACGGTGACGCTGGAGGTGTCGAGGCCGGGCTTGGCGGCCCGGTAGGCGGAGATGGCGGAGAGGCCGTCCTCGTCGAGCGCCTCGAGCGGCTCCTGGCCCGACTCGAGGGCCATCGCCCGCCTGAGCGGGAGGTCCGCGCCGTCGAGGAGCAGGGCCCGGGCCCGCGCCGCCCGCGCGCCCTCGAGGTCGCCGGCCGCCTCGAGGAACTCGGCCCGCCGCTTCTCGAGGCGGGCGTCCCGCGGCCACAGGCGCGCGAGGTCCTCGAGCACCAGGGCGGCGGCGCGCCGATCGCCGCTGGCGGCGAGCAGGCTCGCCCGGGTCATCCCGACGTCGATGCGGGTGGGGGCGGCGCGGAAGAGCCGCTCCTCGGCGAGGAGCGCGCCCCCGAGGTCGCCGCGGCGGCGGCGCCGGTCGACCTGCCGCACGAGCGCCCCCGGGCAGCGGTCGAGCTCGTTCGCGATCTGCTCCCGCTCCGCGAGCGCGTCGCGATGCACCGCGGAGTCGAGGAGGAGCTCCAGGGCGGCGCAGTCGCCGTCCAGCCGGCGCGCCTCCCGGGCGAGCTCCTCGGCGCGCTCGGAGAGGCCGCGGGCCTGGGCCAGCCGCGCCCGCGCGAGGAGCGCGCGCGGCCGGGCAGCCTCGGGCTCGGCGAGCCCGTCGAGGACCCGCGCCGCCGCGTCGAGCCGCGCGGCGGTCCGGTCGAGGGCGGCCCGGCGCAGCCGGGCCGCGGCGTCGCCCGGATCGGCCGCGAGCGCCTCGTCGAGGTCGGCCTCGGCGCGGGCGCGGGCGATGCGCTCGGAGAGGGTGGGGTCCTCACGGCGGGCGTCCGAGCGCGCCACCAGGAGCGCCGCCGAACCGGGCGCCCGGGCCAGGCCCTCCTCCAGGTAGCCCTTGGCGGACTCGCGGTCGCCCTCCATGGCGTCGTGCGCAGCCGCGAGGCACGCCCCGGCCGGCCCGAGCTCGCCCTCGAGCTCGGCCCGCAGGACGCTCGGGTAGTCGAGCGCCTTGGGCGGCCGGCCGGGGCGCACGGCCACTCCGGGGCTGCCGGGGGCGGGGGCGCTGAAGGTGGCATCCGAGGGCGCTCCGTCGGCGCGGGCCAGGTAGGCGCCCACCCAGGCCTGCGCCCCGCCCCGGCCGACCTTGATGAGCAGGCGGTGCCGCCCCGGCCCGAGCGCGACCGGCACCACCGGGGCGACGGGCGGGAAGCCGGCGTAGGCGCGCCGCTCGGCCGCCGGGGCTCCGTCCAGGAAGGCCCGCATGGTGGTGGTGCTCCCGACGGTGAGGAGGTAGTCGCCGCCCTGCGCCAGCTCGGCGTCGGCGACGAGGTAGAAGATGTCTCCGCCCGGCGGCTCGCCCTCCAGGGCCAGGGTGCCGTCCGGAGTGGCCATGGCGCGCGCCGGCACCCACGGCAGGCCGTCCGGCGACGGGGTGCGCTCCGGCAAGGCCCCCTCCTCCGGCGGGAAGCGGGTGTCGATCTCGAGCGCGTGCAGGGCGCCGAACGGCCCGGCGAGCGTGAAGGCCGAGACCGCGCCCTCCTCCTTCCGCAGGGCGGCCACCCTCTCGTCCTCGCCGAGCGAGGCCGCCGCGGCGGTGCGGGCCGAGCGGATGCGGGCCGCCACGAGGCCGCGGGCGCGGGAGACCGCCGGCCCTAGCCCGCGCTCCACCTCCTCGGCCATCGCCGGCGAGGTCTCGGCGAGCTCCCCCAGCCGCCGCGCCGCCACCGCCGCCAGCGGGTGGTCGGGCGCGCGCTCGAGGAGCGCGAGCAGCTCTTCCACCTCGGCCTGGGCGTCGAGGCGGCGGCGGGCCAAGAGCGCCGCGCCGTAGCGCGCGGCCGGCTCGCCCGGATCGGCCTTCAGGGCCTCCTCGAACCGGCGCGAGGCGGTGGCGGGGTCGTTCTTCACGAGGTAGGCGTCGAACCCGGCCCGGACGAGCTCGCGCTTTGCGGCCGGGCTCTCGTGTCCCCCCGCCGGCGGCGCCGCCGGGCGAGCGGGGGCACCCGCGCACCCGCACGCGAGGGCGAGGAGGGGGGCGAGACGAGCGAGGCGCATGCTGGGCGCTCCTAGCGAGCGGCGGTGGGGGCGGCGGGGGAGGGACCCACGTGGAGCGGCCGGGCCAGCGCGTGGTCGAGCTGGCTCAAGAAGTCGCGGAAGGCCGGGTAGTCGGAGAGGCCGATGCGGGCCTTCTTGAGGGCGATGTGGGCCTCGGCGGTGAGGGAGTCGCCCTTGGCTTCGTAGACGACCTCGAAGGACCCGAACGGCTGGTCCACGCTGACCGGCGAGGGCAGGGGGCCGGCGGACCAGCCGGAGGGCAGGGCGTAGTGATAGGCCAGCCGCCCCTCCCAGGGCTCGCCGAGCACGAGGTCGAAGCTGCGGCTCGAGAGGGGTGCCATGGCCTCGACGTAGCCCGGGTTGGCCCCGAGGGGCGCGAGGCGCAGGCCGTCGCCGTCCTTGTCGGCGAACCTGGGCAGCTCGAGCGAGAAGCGCATCACCACCTCGTCCTCGAGGCGCGAGAGGTCGCTCGTGGTCACCGTCTTCACGGACAGGCCGGGGAAGGTCCGGCTCATGGCCTGCTCGAGGAGGGCCTGGCGGTCGTGCTCGGCCGCGTAGGCGCTGCGGTAGCTCGGGGCCTGGGCCCCCGCCACATGCGACTCCCCCCGGACGAGCGCGCTGCCGTCTCGGGAGAGCTCGACCTCGTAGCGGCTCTGGCTCTCGTTGTCCTCTGGGCGGCCCTCGGGCACGGTGGTGAAGAGGGCCTTTGGGCCTTGAGCCACCACCAGCACAGTGGCCCCGCGATCCTCGCTCGGCAGGTCCTTCGAGCCCGAGTAGGAGGCGGTCTCGTCGAGCCACAGGTCGAAGCGCGGCACGTAGAGGATGGCGTGGTTGAAGATGGCGAGCGAGGCCGGCTCGGCCGGCATGCGGCCGAGCCGGTTCATGCGGAGCAGGACGAGGTCGGAGTCGATGCCGAGCGCCTCGAGCAGGGCGTGGGCCAGGCTGGCCTTGTCCTTACAATCGCCGAAGCGGCGGTCGAGGATCTGGTCGACCCGGTACGGCTTGTAGCCGTGGATCCCGAACTCCAGCCCGACGTAGCGGATGTGGCTCACCACGAAGCGGTGGACCGCCTGTACCAGGGCGAGCTCGTCGCCCTGCTCGGGCAGGCCGAGCGCCCGCCGCTCGGCGAGCGCCTCGTCCGCCACCCGCTTGGCGGTGGCGCGCACCTCGGGCGTGACCGCGATCTGCTCGCGGACGAGGCCCCAGTAGAACCGCGCCACCTCGTCCCAGCTCTGGTAGGTCGAGACGTGGATGAACGGCGCCACCTCGCTGTAGCCGGGCATGCCCGGTTCCGGGCGCAGGCGCGGCAGGTCCCGGGCCCACCAGCGGCGCTCGACCACCCCGCCCTCGAGCGCCCGCTGGCTGTGCTCGACGGTGGGAGGCGGGGGCGCGCTCGAGTAGATGGGGCGGCCCTCCGGGACCAGGAGGACGTACTCGACGTCGAGCTTGCGGGTGCCGTCGGCGAGGAAGAACAGCTCGCCGAAGTAGTCGGCGAGCAGGTTCTCGCTCGCCACGTCGTCGGTGCGCACCTCGATCTCGAGGAGGTCGCCCGGGGCGAGGGCCGGGAAGGAGAGCTGCCGGCGGCGGGCGTCGTAGTAGAGCCGGTACCAGGGCTCGCTGGCGCTGTGGTCGCTCTCCTGGAAGGTCTCCACCGCGGTGCCGTCGGGCTTCACCACCCGGGCCCGCTCCACCCGCAGCTCCTGGCGGTCGGGGGAGTAGGAGGTCGACCAGGTGCGCCAGGCGTCGACGCCGCGAGGGGTGAGGACCTTCACCACGAGCTGGTTCACGGTGGAGGAGAGGCCGGAGGGGAAGACCTTGGTCACCCGTAGCTCCCCCAGCACCAGGGCGTCCTCGTCGGCCTGGGGGGGGCCGGCCTTGGCGAGCAGGGCCCGGGCGTCGAGGAGGTAGGGCTTCTCGAACGGCTCGCGGGCCGGCTCGATGGCCCGCAGGAGCTCCTTCAGCTGGGGGTTCTGGGGCTTGAGCTCGAGGGCGGCCTGGAAGTCGGAGAGGGCCTCGGCGGTGCGCCGGGCGCGCAGCCGGGCCTGGCCCCGGCGCTCCAGGATCTCGGCCTCCTCGGGGGCGATCTTGAGCGCCGCCGCGTAGGCGGCCTCGGCCTCCTCGTCGCGCCCGTTGGCGGCGAGCAGGTCGGCCTCGCGGAGCCGGGTCGAGAGGTCGGCCGGGTCGAGCGCTCGAGCCTCGTCGAGCAGGCGCAGCGCCCCCTCGAGGTCATCCCGGTCGAGCAGGATCTGGACCAGGGCGGCCCGGGCGTTCGCGTCGTCGAAGCGCAGGGCGAGCGCCTTGCGCCACAGGAGCGTCGCCTCCTCCAGGCGGTCCTGGGCCTGCGCCCCGCGCGCCGCCGCCCGCACCGCGGCGGGGCTCAAGGGATCGCTCTCGGCCACCGCCTGGCGCAGGGCCAGGGCCCTCGCGCCGAGGCCGGCCCGCTCGAAGAGGTCGGAGAGGGCGAGTCGGGCCGCGACGTAGCGAGGCGCCGCCGCGAGCGCCCGCTCGAGCAGACCCTGCGCGCGGGCGAGCCGGCCGCGCTGCAGCTCGTGCACCCC
>DATJVF010000045.1:0-14884 GCA_035501995.1 Anaeromyxobacteraceae bacterium | reverse complement strand
CACGCTCAAGGCGATGGCCCAGTGCGACCAGGAGTTCTCCGGCAAGTCGGTGCACTGGGTGGCGGTGGTCTCCTCGAGCTTCACCCCCGAGGAGGTGAAGGCCACCGTCGCCGAGACCGGCATCAAGATGCCGGTGCTCATCGACCAGGGCGACGTCCTCTACGGCCGGCTGGGCGTGAGGCTGCACCCCTCGATCGGCGTCACCAACGAGAAGTTCCAGCTCGTGGCCTACGAGCCCTTCCACGAGATCAACTACTGCGACCGCGTCCGGGGCAAGATCCGCTTCGCCCTCCACGAGATCAACGAGGCCGAGGTGGACAAGATCGACAACCCCGACCGGGCCGCCATGCCCAACGACATCAAGGGCGCGGTCTCGACCCGCTTCGTGAAGATGGGCGAGATGTACCTCGCCATGAAGCAGTACGACAAGGCGGCCGCCCAGGCTCGCCAGGTGCTCGCCTCGGACCCCCAGTTCGCGCCGGCCCACGTGCTGCTCGGCGACGCCCTCAACGGCCTCGGGAAGTGCGGGGAGGCGGGGGCGAGCTACGCGACCGCGCAGCAGCTCGACCCGAAGCTCGCCTCGGCCATCACCGAGAAGCGCCGCGCCTGCGGCGCCCGCGCCTCGGCCGCCCCGTAGGGGCGCCTCGAGTCCCGGAAGAACCCGGGGGGCGCCCTCCCGCGGGCACCCATCACGCGATCGTTCGCTCGCGAGGGACGGCGCGGGCCCTTTGCCTTGGCGTGGCCGCATGCGCTATCCTCGTGGCTTGGAAAAAGAGGAGGCGCGGCGCCTAGATGCATCGCGCCTCGGCTTCGCCCCTTGCCCGATTGCACGAAAGTGCCCTTCCCGTGCGAGGGGCTTCGCGTCCGGATCCGCGGCACCGTCCAGGGCGTCGGGATGCGGCCCTTCGTGTACCGCCTGGCGCGCGCCCTGGGACTCGGCGGGCGCGTGCGCAACGACGGCCAGGGGGTGACGGTGGAGGCCTTCGGCGAGGGCCCGGCGCTGAGGCGCTTCCTGGAGCGCCTCAGGGCGGAGAAGCCGCCGGCGGCCCGCTTCGACGACATCGCCTGCGAGCCCATCCCCCCCGAGCCTGCCGGCGCCTTCGCCATCGTGGAGAGCGAGGCTCCCGCCGAGGGTCCGCTCGTCTCGATCCCGGCCGACCTCGCCCCCTGCCCGGAGTGCCTGCGCGAGCTCTCCGACCCGGCCGACCGGCGCTTCCGCTATCCGTTCACGAACTGCACCCGCTGCGGCCCCCGCTTCACCATCGCGCGCGGCGTGCCCTACGACCGGGCGCGCACCACCATGGCGCCCTTCACCCTCTGTCCGGATTGCCGCCGCGAGTACGAGGACCCGGCCGACCGGCGCTTCCACGCCGAGCCGAACGCCTGCCCGGCCTGCGGCCCGAGGCTCGCGCTCCTCTCGCCGGGGGGCGAGGAGCTCGCCCTCCGCGAAGGGGCTTTGCGGGCGGCGGCCGGCGCGCTCGCCCGGGGCCTGGTGGTGGCGGTGAAGGGGGTGGGCGGCTACCACCTCGCCTGCGACGCCGGCTCCGGCCCGGCGGTCTCGAGGCTCCGGGCCCGCAAGCACCGCGAGGAGAAGCCTCTGGCGGTCATGCCGCGCGACCTCGAGGAGGCGGAGCGCCTGGCGGTCCTCACCGCGCCGGAGCGCGCGCTCCTCACCTCGGTCGAGCGCCCCATCGTGCTCGTCCGGGGGCGCGAGGGCTCGGGCCTGTGCCGGGAAGTGGCCCCGGGCACCCCGCTCCTCGGCCTGGTCCTCCCCTACTCGCCCCTCCACCACCTCCTCCTCGCCGAGGCGGGGCGGCCGCTGGTCATGACGAGCGGCAACCTCTCCGAGGAGCCCATCGCCTTCGAGGACCGCGAGGCGCGCGAGCGGCTAAGGGCCATCGCCGACCTGTTCCTCGTCCACGACCGCCAGATCGAGGCCGGGGCGGACGACTCGGTGGCGCGCCTCTTGGGCGGCCTCCCGGTCCTCCTGCGCCGCTCGCGCGGCTACGTGCCCGAGCCCTTGCGACCG
Organism: Anaeromyxobacteraceae bacterium; assembly: GCA_035501995.1. Classification (GTDB taxonomy): domain Bacteria; phylum Myxococcota; class Myxococcia; order Myxococcales; family Anaeromyxobacteraceae; genus Anaeromyxobacter_A. Next base: position 12,855 of record DATJVF010000045.1, on the reverse strand, counting down.
GGCCGGCCCTTCAGCCTTCCCATCCTCGCCTGCGGGGCGCAGAAGAAGAGCTCCTTCTGCCTGGGCCTGGGGGACCTCGCCTACCTGGGTCCACACGTGGGCGACCTCGAGAACCTCGCCACCCTCGAGGCCTTCGAGGGCGCGGTGGCGCGGTTCGAGCGCCTGCTGCGCAAGAAGCCCCTGGTCCTCGCCCACGACCTGCACCCGGACTACGCCTCCACCCGCTACGCCAGGGAGCGCGCGCGCGCCGAGAGCCTCCTCGCGGTGGGGGTGCAGCACCACCACGCCCACGCCGCTTCCGCCATGGCCGAGCACGGCCTCGAGGGGCCGGTGCTGGCGCTCACCTGGGACGGCACCGGGCTCGGCGAGGACGGCACCGCCTGGGGCGGCGAGCTGCTCCTCGCGCGCTACCAGGGCTACGAGCGGCTCGCCACCTTCCGCCCGCTCAGGCTCGCCGGCGGGGACCAGGCCATCCGGGAGCCGTGGCGAGTGGCCCTCGCCGCCCTCCTCGACGCCTTCGAGGGCGACCCGCCCCTCCCCGCCCTGGCGCTCTTCGAGAAGCTGCGCGCCGGGGAGGTGTCGGCGGTGCGCCAGCTCATCGCCGAGGGGTTCCGCGCGCCGCTCGCGCACGGCGCCGGGCGGGCCTTCGACGCGGTGGCCGCCCTCGCGCTCGTGCGCCCCTGGTCCCGTTACGAAGGCCAGCCGGCGGTCCTGCTCGAGGCGGCGGTGGACCTCGCGGAGGAGGGCGCCTACCCCTTCGCCGTCGACGTCCGGACGACGCCCTGGCAGCTCGACCTGCGCCCGCTCTACCGGGCGGTGGCGGCCGACCTCGGGCTCGGGCGCTCCCCCGGCACGGTGGCCGCCCGCTTCCACCGCGCGCTCGTCCAGGGCGGCGCCGAGCTCGTCCGCCTGGCGGTGGCGCGCCTCGGGCCCCTCCCGCTCGTCCTCTCGGGCGGCTGCTTCGCGAACGCCGTCCTCGGCGAGGGCCTGTCGGCCGAGCTTTCCCCCCGCGTTCAGGTATACCTGCACCGTCGCGTCCCGCCCGGCGACGGAGGGCTGGCGCTCGGGCAGGCCCTGGTGGCGGACGCCAAGGTGAGGGCGGCCAAGGCCTGAGCCCTCGAGGAGAGAACCATGTGCCTCGGAGTCCCCGGCAAGGTCCTCGCGGTCGACGGCCTCGTCGCCACCGTCGACTTCTTCGGGGTGACGAAGACGCTCCGCCTCGACATCGTCGACGAGAAGGTGGCGGTGGGGGACTACGTCCTGAATCACGTCGGCTTCGCCATCCGGCGCATCCCGCCCGACGAGGCGGCGGAGACCCTGAAGCTCTTCGAGGAGCTCATCGCCTCGACGGCGAGCGGGGACCTCATGGCCGAGGACGTGCGCGGGGAGATCGCGGCCGCCCGGGCCAGGAAGGGGGAGGGCTAGATGGCCGACCTCGAGGAGGAGCTCCGCCAGCTCAAGTTCCGCGACCCCGAGCGGGCCCGCGCGCTCGCCCGGGCGCTCGAGCGCGAGGTGAAGGCCATCGGCCGCGCGCCGGTGTCGATCATGCACGTGTGCGGCAGCCACGAGCAGTCGATCGCCCGCTTCGGGCTCAGGGCCACCTTCCCCGCCGAGCTCGAGGTGGTGATGGGCCCGGGCTGTCCGGTGTGCGTCACCGACATGCCCGAGGTGGACGAGGCGGTGGCGCTCGGCCTGTCCGGGCACCGCATCGCCACCTACGGCGACATGCTGAAGGTGCCGGGCACGGCGCGGTCCCTCGCCGACGCCAAGGCCGAGGGGGCGAAGGTCGAGGTGGTCTACAGCGTGGAGCAGGCCGTCGAGCTCGCGCAGGCCTACCCGGCCGAGGAGGTGGTGTTCTTCGCGAGCGGGTTCGAGACCACCGCGGTCGCCACCGCGGCGATCCTGGTGCGCGGGGTCCCGGAGAACTTCTCGGTGCTCTCGGCCCACAAGTACATCCCCCCGGCCATGGAGATCGTGGCCGAGATGCCGGGCAACCGCATCGAAGGCTTCCTCGCCGCCGGCCACGCGGCCGCCATCACCGGCGCGGCGGTCTTCGAGCCCTTCGTCGAGAGGCACCGCCTCCCGGTGGTGGTGGGGGGCTTCGAGCCGCTCGACGTCCTGGCGGCGCTCCTGAAGCTCGTCGAGCTCGTGCGCGCCGGGCGCGCCGAGGTGGCCAACATGTACCCGCGGGTGGTCACGCGGGAGGGCAACCGGGCGGCCCAGGAGAAGCTGTGGCGGGTCTTCAAGCCGACCGGGGGCCGCTGGCGCGGCATCGCCCACATCCCCAACGGCAACCTGCGCCTGCGCGACGAGTTCGCCCGGGTCGACGCGCGCCGGCGCTTCGCCATCGACGTCGCGTCGCTCCAGGAGCGCGCGCCCTCCCCGCTCGCCGAGCGCTGCATCTGCGGGGACATCATGGCGGGCTTGCGCCGGCCCACGGACTGCGAGCTGTTCGGCACCTCCTGCCGGCCCGAGTCGCCGGTGGGCGCCTGCATGGTCTCCTCCGAGGGCAGCTGCCGCATCTGGCACACCTACGGCGGCATCCCGGACCTGAAGGAGGTGGGCTAGATGGCCGGCCCCGGGGAGCGCATCGGCTTGAGGCACGGCGCCGGCGGCCGCGCCATGCGGGAGCTCGTCGAGGAGGTCTTCGCGAGCCTGGGCGACGAGGTGGACGGGATCGGCCTCTCGGCGCTCGACGACGGGGCGGCCCTGCGCCTCGGCGACCGCTTCCTCGTCCTCACCACCGACTCGCACGTGGTCCACCCCATCTTCTTCCCCGGTGGGGACATCGGCCGGCTGGCCGTCTGCGGCACGGTGAACGACCTCGCCGTGATGGGGGCCACCGAGCCGCTCGGCCTCACCTGCGCGGTGGTGATCGAGGAGGGCTTCCTGCGGGCCGACCTCGAGCGCATCCGCGACTCGATGCGGGCGGCCTGCGCCGAGGCCGGCACCACCGTCGTCACCGGCGACACCAAGGTGATGGGGCGGGGCGAGCTCGACGGGATCATCATCAACACCGCCGGGGTGGCCCTCTGCGACCGGGTGGTCACCGACGCCGGCCTCGAAGTCGGCGACCGGATCATCGTGAGCGGCACCCTCGGCGATCACGGCCTCGCCGTCATGACCCGCCGCCGCGACCTCCGGCTGGAGGGGGATCTCGCCTCCGACGTGGCGCCCGTGAACGGCCTCGTGCGGGCGGCCCTCAAGGCGGCCGGGGAGGACCTCGTGGCCATGAAGGACCCCACCCGCGGCGGCCTCTCCTCGGCCCTCCACGAGATGGCCCACAAGGCGCGGGTGGGCATCGTGATCGAGGAGGCGCGCCTGCCCATCGCCCCGGCGGTGCGCGCCGCCGGAGAGATCCTGGGCATCGATCCGCTGGTGGTGGCGAACGAGGGCAAGGCGGTGCTGGGCGTGCGCCCCCGGGCGGCCGAACGGGTCCTGGCCGCCCTGCGGGAGCACCCGCTCGGCCGCAGCGCCGCCATCGTCGGCACCTGCATCGCCGAGCGCCCCGGGAACCTCATCCTCGACACCGGGCTCGGCAAGAGGCTCGTCGCCGAGCTCGACGGCGAGCCGTTGCCCCGCATCTGCTAGAGGGCCCCATGGACGACCCGCGCGCCCGTTCGTCTGGAGAGAGCCCGCCCGCGGGGACGCGGGGAGGAGGGCGCCCGTGAGCCACGTCCTCGTGGAGATCGAGGGCGCGGTGGGCACCCTCAGGCTCGACCGCCAGGAGCGCATGAACGCCCTCGACGTGCAGATGGCACAGGACCTGCGGGCGGCGGGCCTGAAGCTCGCCCGCGACCCGGTCGTCCGCTGCCTCGTGGTGCGGGGCTACCCGGGGGTGTTCTGCTCGGGAGCCGACCTCAAGTACATCCGCGACGGCGGCGTCCTCGCGGAGCTGCACTTCCTCGCCGAGTCCCGCCCGGTGCCGGGCGGCTACGGCGAGCGCTTCAAGCAGATCCTGGAGTATCTCCACGCCGCCATCTCGGAGCTCAAGCGGGCCCCGAAGCCGGTCCTGTGCGCGGTCGACGGGGTGGCCGCGGCGGGCGGGCTCGGCCTCGCGCTCGCCGGCGACCTCCTCGTGTGCTCGGACCGCAGCAGCTTCGAGTGGGCCTACGGCAAGACCGCCCTCACCGGCGCCGAGAGCTCGACCTTCTTCCTGCCGCGCCTCGTCGGCCTGCGCCGGGCGCTCGAGCTCGCCTTCCTGAACCCACGCCTCGACGCCGCCACCGCCCTCGCCTGGGGGCTCGTCTCGCGGGTGTTCCCGGCGGAGCGCTTCGACGAGGAGGTGCGCGCGCTCGCCCGGCGGCTCGCCGAGGGCCCCACCCGCTCCTTCGCGGTGACGAAGGCGCTCCTCCACGCCTCCGCCACCGCCGACCGGCTCGACGTGCACCTCGACCGCGAGCTCGACGAGCTCACCCGCATCGCCGACGGGGCGGACTTCGCCGAGGGCCTGAAGGCCTTCTTCGAGAAGCGCCCGCCCCGCTTCACGGGGAGCTAGCGCGATGCACGAGTACTCCCTGGTGCAGGCGCTCGTGAGCCGGGTCGAGGCGGCGGCCCGCGAGAAGAACGCCACCCGGGTCCACCGCCTCAGGGTGAGCGTGGGCGAGCTGTCGGGCGTCGAGCCCGACCTCTTCCGCTCCGCCTACGAGGTGTTCCGGGCCGGCACCCTCTGCGAGGGCGCCGATCTCGAGATCGTGAAGGTGGCGGCCCGCTTCGCCTGCCCGGGCTGTGGGGAGGAGCTCGGGCGGGGCGAGGTGCTGCGCTGCGCCCGCTGCGACCGCCCGGCCCGGCTCGCGCCGGGCAGCGACGAACTCCTCCTCGAGTCGGTCGAACTGGAGGTGCCCTGATGTGCACGACCTGTGGCTGCGGTGACCCCGAGCTCGTGCCGGTCGAGCTCCACGAGCGGATCCTGGCCGGCAACGACCGGATCGCCTCCCATAACCGCGAGCACTTCCGGGAGGCCGGCGTCCTCGCCCTGAACCTCATGGGCTCGCCCGGCTCGGGCAAGACCGCGGTCCTCGAGGCGACCGCCCACCTCCTCGGCGGCCTCAGGCTGGGCGCCGTCTCGGCCGACCTCGCCACCGACAACGACGCACGCCGGCTCGAGAAGGCCGGCATCACCTCGCGGGCCATCACCACCGGGCAGGCCTGCCACCTCGACGCCGATCTCGTGCACCGCGCGCTGCACGACTTCCCCTGGCGCGACCTCGACGTCTTCTTCATCGAGAACGTGGGGAACCTGGTCTGTCCCGCCATCTACGACCTCGGCCAGGAGAAGAACGTGGTGGTCCTCTCGGTCACCGAGGGCGAGGACAAGCCCCAGAAGTACCCGGTCATCTTCCGCAAGGCCGACCTCGTGCTGCTGACGAAGTGCGACCTCTTGCCCCACCTCGAGGTGGACCTCGCGAAGCTCGAGGACGCGCTCGCCCGGGTCATGCCCGAGCCGCGCTTCATGAGGCTCTCCGCCCGCAGCGGGGAAGGGATGGAGGGGTTCCGGGACTGGGTGCTCTCCCTGCGCTCCGCCCTGGGGAGGGCTGCCGACGCCCCCGCGCGCTCGCTCGCCGCCGACCACACCCACGCGCATGCGGACGGGGACCACCCCACTCACGCCCACGCGCACGAGGAGGGCGAGGCGGCGAGAAGCCCTCGAAGGCGGTGACGGCGGCCGAGCGTTCCTCCTCGCTTGTCCCGCCGCACCGCGCTCCTGCCCGGGTGCGCCTCCTGCCGAGGCCCGGGCACGAAGGCGGTCCGCCCCCCGGCGAGGACCGAAGGACGCTCGTGGCCCTCCCGCGGGAAGACCTCTTCTTTCGAGGCCGGCCGGTCAGGGTCCGGCGATGCGCCAGGCCGTGAGGGTGCTCCCCGCCGGGACGACGAGGTAGCCCTCGCCGGCGCCGAGGCCGGTGAGCGGCTGGGACACGTTCTGCTCGTCGGGCGCTGGTATCGCCGCCCCGGCGGAGCCGACCCAGGTCTCTGAGCCGGACACCGCGTCGAGGGCATAGACCTTCCCGGACGCCGAGCCCACGATCACCACGTCGTCGATGAGGATGGGGGCCGACGAGAGCTGGCCGTCGCCCGCGAAGCTCCAGGCGACGCTCTTCCCCAGGAGATCCTGGCCTCGCAGGGTGCCGGCGGCGGAGAAGTACCCGGCGCTAGTGCCGAGGGCCGGGATGGGCATCCAGTTGTTCCCCCCGAAGCTTCCGACCGTGGCCCCGGTCATGGCGTCGTAGATGGTCCCGACCGGCGTGGTCTCGCTGGGGTCGCGCACGTAGACCGACCCCCCTGCGTAGGCGGCGGTCTTGCCACCACCCCCCTCGCAGGGCCCGGCGTAGCGCCAGAGCACCGAGCCGGTGAAGAGGTCGAGCTTGTAGACCTGGCAGGGATAGGAGAGGAAGACGCCGTCCCAGGAGAGGGCCGGCGAGCTCGTGTCGCCGTTCTCCATGAACTAGGTCCAGAGGACGGCGCCGTACGTCTCTTCGACGGCGTACACCGTGCCCCCCACGCCGGCTCCGCCCACGTAGACGATTCTGGAGGCCGCCGTGGGCGGCGCACTGAAGGCGGACTGGCCCGGCAGATTCACGCTAAAGCCCGCCTCTCCGGTGGCGGCGTCGAAGGACTGCAAGAGGCCGTCGAAGTTGACGACGAAGACCTTGCCGCCGTCGTAGGCGTGGCCCGCCCAAGCGTAGGCCCCGGCGATGGCGACGGGACCCCAGGCCTGCGTACCCGTCGCCTCGTCGAGCGCGTAGAGCTGCGTACCGGACCCGCCGGTCGCTGAACCGGCGGCGAGGACCAAGACCTTTCCGCCGACGATGAGCGGATAGGAGATCGCACCCTCGAGCGTCGTGGTCCAGGTCGGGGAGGTCGGGAAGCTGAGGGCGCTGCCGAACACGGCCCGGCCGGAGTGCGCCGGGTCGATCTGGTAGGCGACGGCCGGGCCGAGCGACACGGCGGTGGCGGGGGTGATGGTGAAGGGCAGGGTCGCGCTCGTGCCCCCGCCGGGCGAGCCGGGGCTCGCCACGTCGGTGGACTCGACGGTGGCGTGCAGCTCGCTCGCCGAGGCCAAGGTGGTCGGGAGCGCGTTCCCGTTCCAGACGACCGCCGAGCTCGGCGCGAAGCCCGTGCCGGTCACGGTCAGCGTGAAGCGCGGGCTACCGGCCGGCACCGAGGGCGGACCGAGCGCTCCCACCACCGGCGCGGGACTGGGCGCACTCGCCACCGTGAAGGTCACCGCGTTCGACGTCCCGCCGCCGGGAGCGGGGTTCACCACGGTGACCGCGATCGTTCCCGCCGCGGCGATGTCGGAGGCGCCGATGGTCGCCTGCAGCACGGTCGCCGAGACGAAGGTGGTCGGGCGCGCGCTTCCGTTCCAGCCGACGGTCGAGCCCGTCACGAAACCCGAGCCGTTGACGGTGAGTGCGAAGCTCGGCCCCCCCGCCGTCGCGCTGCTCGGGGCCAGGGAGGCTACGGCAGGCGCTGGCGTAGTCCTGGTCGAGCGGCGGTGGCTGGCGCGCCCCGGAGCCCCCGCCGCAGGCGGTCGCCACGAAGGCGAGGGCCATGGCGGCCGCGACGAGCGCGTTGCGCATACCCCCCCTTCGCCGCCCCGGGCAGCGCCGACGGTCGAGGTTAGGAACGCCATCCGCTCCTTGTGAAGGTACCAAGTGCCGCAGGGCGGTTCCCGGCACCCGTCCATCGCGGACGGACGCGGATGGCTCCTGGAACCGCCGTCCCAACCGGGGCTTCCGCACCCGCGCTCCCCCCTAGGAGTGGGGGAGCGAGGCAGCCAGGGGAGACACCCCCGGGCGCCGCTCACCGGCGACTCACCCGCCTTCGCGGGACCCTCGTCCGAAGGGTGGCGGGCGCCTCGCCTTGGCCCTTCGCCTCCCCGCCCGGGCGTGCTAGCGCTCTGCGCGATGGGCCACCTCGGTCGACTCAAGGCGGAGTACCGTGGCCTCGCCGAGCGCCTCGGTCGCGGGACGGTGGCGCTCGTCGAGCCCGAGGAGGCGCAGGCCTTCCGCGGCTTCTCCGAGATCCTCGAGATCCTGTTCACGCCCGAGGAGGCCCGACTGGCGGCCAGGATGCCGCTCAGGCCGGTGGCGCTTTCGCGCCTTTCGAAGCGCCTCGAGATGCCCGAGGGCCTGCTCCAGCAAAAGCTCGAGCCGATGTGCGACAAGGGCGTGGTGATGGACCTCGTCGACCCGCGGACGGGGCGCACCTCTTACCTGCTCGCCCCGCCCGTCATCGGCTTCTTCGAATTCTCGCTCATGCGGGCCCGCGACGGCATCCCCAAGAAGCGCATGGCGGAGGCGCTCCAAGCTTATACCCATGGTGACGAGGCCTTCGCCCGCGAGGCCTTCGGGAAGGGGACGGCCCTGGGGCGCGCGGTGGTCCACGAGACGGCGCTCGCCGCCGAGCCGGCGCCCGACGTCCTCGACTACGAGCGGGCGAGTTCGCTCCTTCGCGATGCGCGCCACCTCGCCGTGTCGCTCTGCTACTGCCGGCACAAGGCCGAGCATCTCGGCCAGGCCTGCGGGGCGCCGGTGGAGATCTGCCTCTCCCTCGACGGCGGAGCCGAGTTCGTGCTCCGCCGCCGCTTCGGCAGGCCGATCGAGCGCGGGGAGGCCCTCGAGATCCTGGCCTCGGCTCGGGAGGCGGGCCTCGCCCAGGTGGCCGACAACGTGATGAGCCGGCCGGCCTTCCTGTGCAACTGCTGCGGCTGCTGCTGCGAGCTCATGCGCGGAGCGCGCAGCTACGGCCCTCTGGCCGTGAACCCGAGCGGCCTGCTGCCCCGCCGCGACGCGCGGCTGTGCGCCGGCTGCTCGCGCTGCGCCCGGGCCTGCCCGGTGAGCGCCATCGCCATGCGACCCGAGCGGCGGGCGGGGAGCGCGCGGGCCACCCTCGTCCCCGAGGTGGCGACCGACGTCTGCCTCGGCTGCGGGGTCTGTGCCGGCGCCTGCCGCAAGGGCGCGCTGCGCATGGAGCGAGGGCCCAGACGACCGCGCGTCCCGAAGAACGCGGTCGAGAAGGCCGTCCGCATGGCGCTCGAGCGCAACCTCCTCCCCGAGCTGCTCGTCGACGAGGGCGGGGGGCTCGGGAGCCGCTTCCTCCTCCTCGCGCTCCGCGCGCTCACCCGGCTCCCCCCCGCGCAGAGGCTCCTCGCGAGCGAGCAGGTCCGATCCCGCTTCGTGCGCTCGGCGCTGGCGCGGTTCCGCGACTACGCCTGAGGCGAGAGCCCGGCCGTCCCGGGCCGCCGCGGCGCCCGGCGCAGGGCGATGCCCACCAGGGCCTTACCCGCGGCTCTCTGGAAGTCGGTGCGGCCCCCCGCTGACGAGGAGGTGCGGCGGCCGGAGGGTCCGCTCGAAGACTGCGCCTCGAGCCGCGCGGGTGAAGAGGAAGAGCCCGGCACCGAACCCGCCTTCGGCGCGAGCCACGGGCGAGGGGGCCGTGGGGAGGCGCCAACCTGACCACGGCCCCCTCGCCGCTGCGCGCGCCAAGGGCATCTTTAGGGGGGACGAAGGGGCCCCGAGGCGGTGGCTCGCCCGCCCGGACCGACCTCGAGCCGCTAGAGCACGGCGAGCTGCACGAGGAACGCGACCGGCAGGGCGACCGAGAAAGCGACGAGGGCGATTCCGGACAGCATCTTCATGGCCATCTCCTTCTCGCCCCCCCTACGCCGGCCACCGATTCCTATTTCGAGTCACCGAAGGGCCGTGCGGGGTGCCACCTCGCGGCGGGATGGGCGCGTACCGGCTCGCGCGCTCCCGGCCTCTCGCCCGCGAGAAGAGGGCGGCCCTTCCATCGGAGCTCGTGGTCCTCGGGGGAGGAGGGGCGACCGCACTTTGAAGACCCCCGGGGAAGCGCGCGACCTAGCCCGCTCCCAGGGGGCTACCCTTCCCCGCCCTTCCTCGTCAGGGCCGTAGCGCCCGGCCGACCTTCACGAGCCTGCAGACCCTCGCCGCGCCGGCCTCGACCAGGGCGGCGCCGCGGGCCATGCAGGCCTCGAGGCTCATGGGCTCCGGGACCACGGAGGCCACGGCGTCGACGCCGCGCGCGAGCACGTCGTCGGCCCCGTCGCCGAGGCCGCCCGAGAGACACACCACCTTCACGCCGTGCCGCTTCGCCTGCTCGGCGACGCCGACCGGCGCCTTGCCCATGGCGGTCTGGAAGTCGGTGCGGCCCTCGCCGGTGATGACGAGGTCGGCGCCTTCCACGAGCTGGTCGAACCTCGTGGCCTCGAGCACGATCTCCACGCCCGGCCTGAGCCTCGCCGGGGTGAAGAAGAGCAGGCCGGCCCCGAGCCCGCCGGCGGCGCCCGCCCCCGGCAGGTCGGCCACGTCCCTGGAGGTGGCGGCCTTCGCCACCTTGGCGTAGTGGCCGAGCGCGAGGTCGAGCTCGCGCACCATCTCCGGGGTGGCCCCCTTCTGCGGGCCGTAGACGGCCGAGGCGCCCTTCTCGCCGGTGAGCGGGTTGTCGACGTCGCAGGCCACCAGGATCTGGGCCTCCTCGAGCCGCGGGTCCTGGCCTGCGAGGTCGATGCGGGCCAGGCGGGCGAGCGCGGCTCCGCCCTCGGGGAGGTCCTGGCCAGCCTGGTCCAGGAAGCGGACGCCCAGCGCGCGGGCCAGGCCCGTCCCGCCGTCGTTGGTGGCGCTGCCGCCGATGCCCACCACGAGCTTGCGCAGGCCCTGGTCGAGCGCCTCGCGCACGAGCTCGCCCGTGCCGTAGGTGGTGGTGATGCGCGGGTCGCGCCGCTCCTTGGGCACGAGCGGCAGCCCGGAGGCGGCCGCCATCTCGATGACCGCGGTGACGCCGTCCCCGAGGACGCCGAAGTGGGCGCGGACGCTCTCGCCCAAAGGCCCGCGCACCACCTTCTCGAGCCGCCGTCCGCCCGTCGCCACGAGGAGCGCCTCGACGGTGCCCTCGCCGCCGTCGGCGATGGGCACCTTCACCACCTCGGCCTCGGGAAAGACCCTCTTGATGCCCCGTTCCATGGCCTCGGCGGCGGCCAGGGCGGAGAGGCTTCCCTTGTACGAGTCGGGCGCGACGACGAAGCGCATGCGATCTCCCGAAGGCTACCGGCGGCTAGGGGACCCACTGCGGGAACAGGAAGGCGTAACCGAAGACCATCGCCCCCAGGATGACGAGGTAGGGGACGGTGTACTTGATGGTCTGCCGCATGATGAGGCCCTCCTTGCCGAGCAGGCCCACCGCGGTGGCGGCGATGACGATGCTCTGCGGGGAGATCATCTTGCCGGCCGGGCTGCCGGCGTTCCCGGCCGAGGCCATGAGGATGTCGGAGAGGCCCATCGCCTGGGCGGTCAGCTTCTGCAGGTTGCCGAAGAGCGCGTTGGAGGAGGTGTTGGAGCCGGTGAGGAAGACCCCGATGGTGCCGAAGACGGGGGCCAGCAGCGGGTAGACGTGGGCGTGCACCGAGGAGACGATGGCCTGGGAGAGGGTCGCCACCATCGAGAGCTGCTTCACCCCGAGATCGCCCCACACGGCGAGCTTGGTCTTCGGGTCGACGATGGGGAGGGCGAGGTTCATGACCTCGGAGATGGAGAGGATGGAGGCCACCGCCACGAAGGACGGGATCATCTGCCGCGCCGTCTTGCCGAGCTGCTCCCCGAGGACCTTGAAGGGGATGCCGAGGAAGGGGAAGGCGATGAGCCCGGAGATGAGCATGATGCTGCCGGGGCTCTGCAGCCAGGGGAAGCGGTAGAGCTTGCCCGGGTTGTAGATGACGCCGCTCACCGCCAGCCACTCGAAGCCCTTCTTCAGGCCGGCGAAGTAGAGCCGGGTGGCGTTCAGGTTCACCGCGATGACGAGGACGGTGAGCACGAGGTAGGGGAGCCAGGAGAGGAAGAGCTCGCGCGGATGGAACTCCCGCCCGGGCTTCGCGGCCCCCACGCTGGCCGCCGCGTAGACCGGCGCCTCGGCCGAGCGGGTGAGGGAGAGGGCGATGGAGGTGGCGACCAGGCAGACCAGCGAGGCGATGACGTCGGTGAGCTCCGCGCCCACCAGGTTCGACACCAGGAGCTCGGTCAAGGCGAAGCTCAAGCCGGTGACCAGGATGGGCCCGAGCGCCCCCTTCACCCCCTTGCCGCGCGACATCACGTACACGGTGGCGAAGGCCATGAGGAAGGCGAGCGGCGCCATGAGGCGGCCGCTCATCTGCGAGAGCCTCATGAGGTCGAGCCCGGTCGTGGCGGCGAGGGTGGTGGTCGGGATGGCGAGCGAGCCGAAGGGCACGGGCCCGGTGTTCGCCACCAGGCACACGAGCGCCGCCATCATGGGGTCGTAGCCCAGGCCGACGAGGATGCTGGCCGGGATGGCCACCGGGGCCCCGAAGCCGCAGATGCCCTCCATGAAGGCGCCGAAGCCGAAGGCGATGAGCAGGGCCTGCCCGCGCCGGTCCACGGTGATGCTGGCCATCGCCCCCTGCATCTTGTCCATCCAGCCGGTGGCCTTGAGGGCGTTGTAGACCACCAGGGCGCCGAATGGGATGTACATGATCGGGAAGATCCCGACGAGGCCGCCTTGCACCGCGGCGAGCAGCGTCACCCCCACCGGCAGGTTGAAGAAGAGGATGGCGGCGAGCACCGTGACCGCCCAGGCCAAGGGCGCGACCACCACCGCGGGCCGCATGAGGATGGGAAGACCGACGAGCAGGACGACGAGCGGTAAGGCCGCCGCGAGCGCGAGCATGGGTACCCTCCCTTGTAGGGGCGGGAGCCTAGCAGAGGCGGGGTCCCCGCGTCTGACGCCCGTCAAGCGCGGCTGGGGCGCGCTGCCGCAGGTGGCCGCCGACGCACCGCGGCGAGGCGCTCTCTCAGGTCCCTGCCGCGGCGAGGTCGGCGGGGGTCA
>DATJVF010000044.1:0-8756 GCA_035501995.1 Anaeromyxobacteraceae bacterium | reverse complement strand
CCCGAGGTCGAAGGGCCCGCCGGAAGGCCTCGGGTCGCCGTCGAAGTCGGTCGCCGCGGCCGTCGCCGGGCCTGCCCCGATGGCCGGGCTCCCGGCCTTGAGGTGGAAGTCGCCGCTCCCCGGGGCGGCGAAGGCAGGGTCGGCCCCGACGCTCTTCGCCAGGCCCGCCGGCGGGGCGCCCGCCCCGTAGAAGAGGTTGTTCGTCCCGGTGATGAGTCCGCTCGAGGCGTCCTCCGCGAAGTAGGACTCGCCCGGGCTCGCCGCCACCACGATGTTGTCGGTGAGCTCGAGGGTGAGGCTCGGGTTGGCGCCGCCGTTGTTGAAGGCGCCGGCGCTCGAGCTCTGCGTCCAGGAGCCGCAGTCGTAGAGGGTGTTGTTGTAGGCGAGCACCGTCCCGCCGCCCGGGGTTCCGGCCTCCGTGGTGCCGGCCACGTAGATCCCGGCGTAGTCGGAGGAGCCGTCCACCGGGTCGGGGCCCTGCCCCACCGCGTAGATCACGTTGTTGTAGGCCTCGACGGGGCCCTGGGAAGGATCGACGGTGGCGAAGTTGATGCCGTCGCAGACGGTCCCGTGGATGAGGTTGTCGTGCACGTGGAGGTCGAACTCGTTCGGCCCGCCGGTGTCGTGGAACTGGAGGGCGCGGCAGGTCTTGCCGTCGCGGATGACGTTCCAGCCCACCTCGACGTGGCTGCTGCCGAAGTAGACCCCGTGGTAGTACTTGGTGATGGCGCTGTCGGCCACGTTGGCGGCCGCGTCGTGGACCTCGTTGCCCAGGAAGGCGAGCTCGGTCGGATTGCCCTCGACGCATCCGGTGAGGCCGCTGCCATTGGGGCAGGAGATGTCGTTGCCGACCACCCGCCATCCGGTCGGGGCGTTCTCGAACTCGATGGCCTCGTCGAGGCCCCGGAGCGTGAAGCCGGCGATGACCCAGTAGTCGAAGGACCCGCTGATCCCCGGGGTCAGGATGCCGCGCTCGGGCCCATTGGGATCGCCGATGGTGGCGCTCGCGCCCGGGTAGACCACCAGCGCCTTGGGCAGGGCCTGGGTCCCGGAGTTCGTCCCGTCCTGGTAGCTCATCCCGAGCGCGCATGCGTAGGACGAGGAGGGGTCGACCCCGGTCTGGGCCACCGCGTCGCCGGCGTGCGTCCCGATGTAGGCGATGTCGCCCGAGTGGATCGAGTTCTTGGCCATGGGGATGGTGGCCCACGGGCTAGCGTAGGTCCCGGGGTTGGCGTCGTTCCCGCTCGAGGAGACGAAGTAGATGTTACCGGCCCGGACGGTGAAGGGCAGCGCGTTGCTGCTCCCCTTGGAGGCGACGTTCACGAGGAGGTCGCCGGTCCTCGGCGCCGCCCCGAGCTGGAAGGTGATCCGGGTGTCGCTCCACAGCGGGTAGTTGTCCACCGCGCCTCCGCCCACGGTGACGGTCGAGGCGCCGCGCGAGGTCCCGAACCCCTTCCCGTACACGGTGACGAAGGCCCCGCGGTCGCCCTCTCCGCCGCTACCCGGCCCGCTCGTGAGATCGGTGAAGAAGGCGCGCAAGCCTTCGGTCGGGGGCGGGCCATTCGGGCCCTGCGACGATCCCGAGGAGCAGGCGAGCGCGAGCAACGCGGCGAGGAGCGGGGGGCACGGGCCCCGACGGGTCATGGGAGGTCCTCCGGGCGCAAGGGGCTGGGCCACCACCGGTGAATGGTAGCGCAGGGCGAGGCCCTCCTCGAAGGCGGGGGAGAACCCGGGCGGATGGCCGCGCCGGGAGGCCCCCGCTCGAGCACCGCGCGGAAGAGGGGTCGCGGTAGAGCTGCCGGAACGTTCACGCGGGGTAACGTTTCTTCGGAGGCCGGATCTTGCCCTGGTTCCCGAGCTCCCACACGATCCCGTACTTCTCCTCGGTGTCCAGGTAGACGTGCCAGTCGTCGTCGTACTTGCCCTGCTGCAGCGGTAGGATGCCCTTGCTCGCGAAGTCCTCGAGCGCCTTGGGGATGTCGGGGCAGTAGATCTTGATGTGGTGGACGCCAGGGCCCTTCTGGTCGAGGAAGTCGCGATGGATCCCCGGCCCGTACAAGGGCTGCATGAGCTCGTACTGCACCGGGCCGACCTGGGCGAGCGCCAGCCGGAAGGCGGAGGACTCCACCTTGGCGCCGCGGTAATAGACGTCGTGCAGGTCGGGCGGCTCGAAGTCCCAGAAGTACCAGGGGCCGAACCCCATGGTCTTCCAGTAGCGCTGGGCCGCCTCCTCCAGGTCCCTCACCACCTCGGCGATCTGGCAGATCTTCCCGGGCGCCCAGGTCTCGGGGAACATCCCTTTCATCGTGGCCTCCTCGTCCTCGGCGTCGGTCGGAACTAGGTAGCAGAGCGCCCCCGGACTGTCCACGTGGAGCCCGGCTGGCGCGATGGCGCGCGCCCTCTCCAGGACCGAGGGTCGAGGACCGCCGGGGCGAACGACCCGCCCGGGAAGAGCGGCCCCGCTCGCCCGTCTTGGCCGCTTCCGCCGCCCGGGGCCGAGCGCCCGCGGGTGAGGGCTCGCCCGCGCGAGGCGGCGACGGGCCGGGGCGCCGCACCGCGAGCCCCCGAGGGCCCCGGAAACGTCCCGGGTCCGCGGGCACTCGCGCGCCAGCGCGCGACCGGACGCCCACGGCCCTCGACCCCTGCGCGCTCCCCTCTTCGCCCCCCTCCCCGGCCCGGCGGGGGGCGCAGGAGTTCCTTGGCGTACAGCGGCGGCTCACGGCCGCTTTTCCCGCACCCCGGGTGGACGCGGCGGCTCAGGGCCGCTTCCTTTCGTGAATTCGCCGAGCCCGAGACCGCCGCGGCGTGGACCGGCGCCGGCGGGTGGGCTCCGCCCCAGCCTCACGCCCCTCCCACACCGACGCCGGTCGCCGCACCTGCACCGCAGCGACCTTTCACCTTGCGAGACGGGCGCGCTTGGTTCAATTTGGACTCACCGGCACGTTGGAAGGAGTAACGCCTTGGGCGTTTCAGCATGCGCTCGTCCGATCGATATCGTGACGGCGAGCATTCCCCTGGAGCGGGTGGCGCCACCCGGAGTGGAGACGGTTCCGGTGGAGCCGGTACAGCACGAGCGCCCGCTGTTCGTCGGAGACGGGCTCTTGAGCTACCGCTGCCCGCAGTGCGCCCGCCTCCTCTGCCAGGGCATCGCGCCGGGCGATCTCGGCGGGCTGGTGATCCGCTGCCGCTGCGGCGCCACCGGTCGCGTCCCGCGCTGAAGGCGCACGGCGCGACGGAGGTCCGAGCGCTGAGGCCCCTCCCGGCACCACCTTGAGCGCGCGCAGGAGCCCGAGCAGGTCCTCGACGCTCGACGGCTTTAGGAGCACCGCGTCCACCGGGGCGTCCGGCGGGATCTCGTGCCGCTCCGCCCGGTGACGAGGCTCACCTTGCTGCACCCCCAGCGCGGGCGCTCCTTCGTGAGCGACACGAACTGGCGCGGCGTCATCCTGGGCAAGTAGAGGCCGAGCAGCACCGCGTCGGGCGGTGCGCCTCGCTCTCCATCGAGTGGCTGGCCGCCTCGGCGCTGGCGGCGAGCCACCCCGCATAGCCCTCCTCGACGAGGAACTCCGCCAGGATCTCACGGAAGTGGCGGCGGTCGTCCACGATGATGGCGACGGGCGGCCGTTCCCGCTCGGCCGTCCGGGAGAGGCACGGCGGCGCCCCGGCGCGCGCTACCCGAAATGGCGCGCCTCGCCCTGGTCCCCTCGCCCCGGCCAGGCGAGTGGCGGTTGCGCGCCGGGCCCGGCCTTGGGAGTATCCGCCGGCGGCGCGCAGGGTGCCGCGAGCCGCTCCGGCGCGCACGTGAGATAGACCTTCCACCGCGAGGCTCCGCCCACGGAAGCTCCCACCCCACAGGCTCGCCCGCCCCCGCGCGGCCCGGCGGCCCGCCACGTCCCGTCGCTCGTCGAGCTGTGGTGGGCGACGCTCTGGCTGGGCCTCATCGGGTTCGGCGGCGGCGTCAGCGTCCTCGGCATGATCGGCCACCTGGCGGTCGAGCGGCGGGGCTGGCTCACCGAGCGCGAGTTCACCAACACCGCCACCGTGGCCCAGATGCTCCCCGGCGGCGCGGCCGCCAACGCCCTCGCCCACGTCGGGCTGAGGCTCCGGGGCCTCATCGGCGCCATCGTCGCCTACACCGGGTTCATCCTGCCCGGGGCCCTCCTCATCGTGGCCCTCGCCTGGGCCTACGTCCGGTTCGGCGTGGCGCCGTCGGCCGAGGTCGTCCTCGCCGGGCTGAACGCCGCCGTGGTGGGGATCGTCGCCGCGCTGGCACTGCGCATGGTCCGCTCGGCCATCGGCCGCTTCTGGCAGATGGGGGTGGCGGGGGCGGCCCTGCTCTTGAGCCTCGAGGGCGGGGCCGGCTCGGGCGAGATCGCGCTCCTCGGGGTCGTGGCGGGCCTCGTCATCGACCTCCTGTTCAAACGGGCGCGCCTGGCCCGCTTCAGGCGGGTACCCCGGTCTCCCTCGCCCCCGGTGGCCCTCCCCGACGAGGGCGCCCCCCTCGAGCCCCTCGCCGCGGAGCGGTCGCACCGCGAGCCCCCCACCCTCGGCGCCGTCCTGCCCTTGGGGCTCGTCGCCAAGGTGGGGGTGGGCAGCCTGCTCGCGCTGGGCCTCCTGTTCTTCCGCACCGGCCTCGGCGCTTACGGAGGTGGCTTCGCCATCGTGCCCAGCCTGCACGACACCGCCGTCACCGCGGGCTGGATCACCGAGCGACAGTTCCAGAGCGCAGTCGCGGTGGGCAAGCTCACCCCCGGGCCGGTCCTGCTCATGGCCACCTTCATCGGCTACCTGGTCCACGGATGGTCGGGCGCGCTCGTCGCGACCTTCACCATCTTCGCCGCGCCGTTCGGGTTGGTGGTCTCGCTGGGGAGCTGGCTCTTGCGCATGCGATCGCGGCGCAGCGTCCGGGCGGCCCTGCGCGGCCTCACCCCGGCGGTGGTCGGCCTCATGGCGGCCGCCGCGGTGACCCTGGGGTCCTCCCTGCGCAGCCCGGCCGACATCGCGCTCTCGGTGGTGACCCTGCTCACCCTCTCCCGCTTCGCCACCAACCCGGTGATGGTCCTCCTCGTCGCCGGGCTCCTGCGCTGGCTCCTCTCGCTGGCGGGCGTCTGACCCACGGGCCCGGCGGCGGCCCGCACCGTGGTAAGAGTCCTTCCCATGGAGCCGACCGAAGGCCAGGGGATGGACGAGCAGCCGAGTTCCCGCGACTGCTTCGTGTGCGGCCGCGACAACCCCGAGGGGCTGAGGACGCGCTGGTTCAGCGACCGCGCCCGCGGGGAGGTGCGCACCCGGATCGCGGTGCCGGAGCGCTTTCACGGCTACCCCGGGGTCGTGCACGGGGGCATCGTCTCGGCCCTCCTCGACGAGGGGATGGTGAGGACCGCCCTCCTCGAGGGCGCCTTCGACGACCTCATGGTCACCGCGCGCATGGAAGTGACCTTCCGGCGCTCCGCGCCGACCGGGGTCCTCTTGACCGTCCTCGCCCGCCGGCTGCGGCAGACCGGCGCCCGGGCCCAGGCGCGCGCCGAGCTGGTGCTCCCGGACGGCACGGTGGCCGCCGTGGCCGAGGGCGTGCTCGTGCGAGCGCCTCCGGAGGTCGCGCAGGCCTGGGCGGCCGAGCGGCCGTTCTGGCGGGTGGAGGAGGGCTGACCCGGGGCCCGGGGCCCCCTCGCGACCTCGCTCGCCGAGCCGCCGGCCGTTCGAGCTCGCCCGCCCGTTCGCTCGGCGGGCTAGCCGCAGCTCCCGAGAGCGGGCCACCGCGCCGAGCGCGTCTCACATCGGGCAGGACAGGGCGCACTGCGTGTAGGCCCCGAGCTCGCTCAATCCCGGCGCACACACGTTCGACACGTTCTCGAGATAGCAGCTCGCCTGACACTGCAGGGCGAGGGTACAGGCCGTCGGTACCGGGCTGCCTGGAGGCGCGCTTCCGCTCCCGCCCGGGCAGCTGGCGGTCCTGACCGCCAGCCGCTCGCAGGGGCTTTGGGCGTCGGCTCCGTTGAGGCAGCTCGCGAGCTGGCCGAGCTGTGCGTCACAGCCCGGGAAGCTGGCGGTCGCGCCGTGGCACACGTAGTGGTCGTCGGCGCACTGGAAGTACCGGTCGAAGGGCTGCGCGCAGGCCGGGGAGGCCTGGTCGATGGCGTCCGCCGCGCTCTGGCAGCTCTGGATCCAGCTCGCGCTGCCCCCCTGGCTGCAATCCCCGACGTCCTCGCACGCCGAGTCCGAGGCGGACCCGCAACCGAGGAGGGCGAGGAGGGCGAGCGGTCGGAGCCGAGGCGGACGTCGCATGGCGAGGCCCTCAGAAGGCGATGTGGACCCTTCCCGAGAAGACTTGCACCGGCCCGCGGTCCTTGTTGTAGCCGGGGTCGAAGATCGGCTGGTAGAGGACCGAGGCGTCCACGAGGGGGGTCACGTGGACGCGAAGGTAGAAGTCGCCCTCGATCTCCGGGGCGTAGTTGAGCTGCCCGTCGCCCAGGATGAAGCCGTACCCCCCGCCCTGCAGGTAGAGGCGGTGAAGCCGGGACAGCCCGTCGATGACCAGGGCGCCGCCCGCCTCGTAATCTCTGAGCCCGAAGAGGCTACCGGATTCCACGGCCCCGAAGCCGAGGGATCGGTCGATCTCGGTGAAGGCCCACGACTCCGTCGCCCCGTCGTCGATGCTGGCTCTGAGAAAGACTCCCAAGGAATCGGTGACCTGCTGATCCCAGGAGAGGGCCGCCCCGTACTTCTCGCGACCGTCCGCGCGCGTCGCCGCGATCGAGTTGCCGTAGGCGGCCGGATTCGCCAGCACCTCGGCGTAGCTCCCCATGCGGGCCTGGTTCAAGAACAGCAACACCCGACCGGTTCCGCCCCGCCCGAGCAGCCGGTAGCGCACGTCGTATTCCGCCATGAGGCCGCGTGCCTTCGTGAGGTCCCATTCGAGCGGGAGGAGGTTCGCGTACTGCGGCTCGAGCGCGATGCCGGCCTTCACCGACCAGAAGTCCATCGAGAAGTCCGCCAGCACCCCCCAGGTGTACCCTCGCGTGTCCGCCGGGTAGTCCCAGGCGCCCGAGGCGAACAGGGCCCAGTTGAAGAACTGGGTCTCCGGATCGTGTGCGTAGGCGTTGCCGTCGAAGACGTCGGTCACCGACAGCCGACCGACCGTTAAGGTCAGGGTGGCGCGGTCCCGCAGCCCGGCCGATCCATCGCCCTCGTCGAAGGGGACCCGGCCGCCCCCGAGCCCCAGGGTCTGTCGCAAGAGGAGCCGCGCCAGGTAGATGGCCGGCGCCGGGTTGCCCACCCGGTACACGATGCCGCTCGGAAAGGCCGCCACCCCGAGCGTCGAGCTGAGTCCGTACCCGCCGCTCAGCTCCGGATCGAGCACGAGCTCGGCGCCGCGCCAGAGGCGGGCCTCCATGTTGAGGCCGGACACGAACGCCGTCGCGGACTCGGCCTGCGGCGACAGGCTGTTCGCTCCCGAGTACTTCGCGTAGAAGGACGGATGCGCCTGGGTCGCGGTGGTGAGGTGGAAGTGGATCTCCGCCCAGGGCGGGGCCGCCTCGGCCTTCCCCTCCACCGGAGGGGCCTCGCCTTCGCCCGGCTCCCCTTCCTGGGCGGCGCTCAGCAGAGGGACCTTTACGGAGGCCTCGGCTCGACTCCCCGCCGGCATCGCCACGAGCGCGAGCGCCACCGCGAGGACGGTGGCGCACCGGCGCGTCCGCTCGGCGAGGAGGCCGGGCGTCCTCGAGCGCCGCACGCGCGTCCGGCCCGGGAACACGCTCCTCTCGAGAGGCCGACCCGCCATGCGGAGAACCTACCAAACCATGGCGCAAGGGGGGGATAAGAAGCCTCCGTGGACCGCGTGCTATCGGAGGCGTGACGCCGCGGTGACGACCATGCCGTTCGCGGGGCGGCCGCCCGACGGCACCCGCCGAGGGCGGTGGCGCCCCCGACCTGCCCCGTCGAGGGCTCCCTCAGCCGTGGCCCCATCCTCCAAGGGTGAAGGTGCCATCTGGGCCCCGAGCGGATCCATCCCTCGCCGAATTCCCGGGCTTGGACTCGCGGCCGAGGGGTATCGCCGCCGCGGCGCCGACCGTCTCGGGGCGAGGCCGAGGGCGGGTAGGCTCACCGCACGGCCCGCCGGAGTCCGGGCGAGGCGCGGGCCCCGGGCGGCCGCCCGCGCCGCGGCGTCGCCCTTCGCGCCCCGACCGGCGTGCGGGCGGCCCCGCCCTGTTCTCTCTTTCGTAAAGGAGGATCGGCGCGGCCCCGCGCGGCAACCGGCACGGGGCCCGGCCCTCGCCCCTTGCCTCACCGCGGATTCGGCATATCCTTCGCCTTCCGATGCCTCGCCTCCCCGAGCCGCGCTTCAGGGCCGACTGCGCCATCGAGGTGGACGGCGAGCGGATCCCGGCGCGCACCGGGGAGCGGGTGACCTCGGCGCTCCTCGCCGCCGGCCGACCGCTCCTGAGCCGCAGCGCCAAGTACCACCGGCCTCGCGGCCCCTTCTGCCTGGCTGGCTCCTGCACGGCGTGCCTGGTCCGGGTGGAAGGCGTCCCGAACGTGCGGGCCTGCCAGACCCCCTGCCGCGAAGGGCTGCCGGTCGAGACGCAGAACGCCATCGGTGGCGCGAGCCGCGACCTGCTCGGCGCCATCGACCTGCTCGCGCCGAGGGGCATCGACCACCACCACGTCGCCACCTGGAACCAGCTCGCCAACCGGGTCGCGGTGGGTGCCTCGCGCAGGCTGGCCGGCCTGGGCCGGCTCCCCGACCGCATCGCCGA
>DATJVF010000043.1:0-2285 GCA_035501995.1 Anaeromyxobacteraceae bacterium | reverse complement strand
CATCTACCCCCTGGAGAGCCCGGGGGGGTGGCGCCTCATCGGCCGTACCCCGCTGCGCCTCTTCGACCCACAGGCCCGCCGGCCCTTCCTGTTCTCGGCCGGCGACCGCCTCCGCTTCGAGCCCGTGGACAAGGAGGGCTTCCACCGGTGCGAGGCCGCCCTCCCCCCGCCGCGGCCCCGTCCCTCGCGCCGGAGCCCCGCCGAGACCCTGGTCTCGGTCGATAGGCCCGGCTTGCTCACCACCGTCCAGGACCGGGGACGGCCCGGCTATCGCGCCTTCGGGATGCCGGTCGCGGGCGCCATGGACCGCCTCTCCCTCGCGCTCGCCAACCTGCTCGCCGGCAATCCCCCCGGTTCGGCGGCGCTCGAGATGACGCTGCTCGGGGCGACCCTGCACTTCGAGGGCCCGGCCTACGTGGCGGTGTGCGGGGCGGACATGGCGCCGACGCTCGACGGGAAGCCGGTGGCGAGCGGCACGGGCTTCCCGGTCGCTAAGGGCGCCCTCCTCGGATTCGGGGCTGCGGCGAAGGGCTGCCGGACCTACCTCGCCATCCGGGGCGGTATCGACGTCCCGGCGGTCCTCGGCAGCCGGTCCACCGACCTGCGGGCGGCGGTGGGAGGCCTGGAAGGCCGGGCGCTGAGGAAGGGCGATGCCCTCCCGGTCGGGCCGGCCGGCGCGGCCTCGCTCGCCCCCCGCGCGCTCCCCCGCGAGCTCCTCCCCGTCCCGGGCGGCGAGGTCCCTCTGCGGGTGCTCCTCGGACCCCAGGACGACCTCTTCCTCGACGAGGGCCTCCGCGCCTTCCTCGGGAGCCCCTACGAGGTCTCTAACCGCAACGACCGCATGGGGTACCAGCTCGAGGGCCCTCCCATCCTGCACCGCGCCGGGGCCGACATCGTCTCGGACGCCCTCTGCCCGGGGGCCGTCCAGGTCCCCGGCCGAGGGACGCCCATCGTCATGACGGCCGACTGCCAGACCACCGGCGGCTATGCCAAGATCGCCACCGTGATCGGGCCCGATCTGGGCCGGCTGGCCCAGACCCGGCGCGGCGACCGCGTACGCTTCACGCGCTGCTCGCAGGAGGAAGCGGTGGCGGCCCTTCGCGAGGAGCGCGACCTCCTCACGAGGGCGTCCGCCGCTCTCGGGCAGAAGGAACCTTACCCCGAGACGGCGCCAGGGTGACCCATGGAGATGGACCTCAACTGCGACGCGGGCGAGAGCTTCGGCACCTACCGGCTCGGCCTCGACGAGGAGGCGGTGCCGCTCGTGAGCTCGGTGAGCATCGCCTGTGGCTTCCACGGGGGGGACCCCCGGACCATGCGCCGCACGGTCCGGCTGGCGAGGCGCCACGGCGTGTCGGTCGGCGCCCACCCCTCCTATCCCGACCTGGTGGGCTTCGGGCGCCGGCCGCTCGACGCCACGCCCGAGGAGGTGGCCGACGACGTCGTCTACCAGGTCGGAGCGCTCCTCGCCTTCTGCCGATCGGAGGGCGTGCGCCTCCACCACGTGAAGCTCCACGGCGCCCTCTACAACCGCGCCGCCTCCGACGCCGCGCTGGCGGGCGCCGTCGTCGCGGCCGTGAAGTCGGTGGACCCGGACCTGGTCCTCGTCTGCCTCTCCGGCTCGGCCATGGTGACGGCGGCCGCTGGCGGCGGGCTCCCCCACGTCGAGGAGGCCTTCGCCGACCGCGCCTACGCGCCGGACGGAAAGCTCGTCTCGCGGCGGCTCCCGGGCGCGGTGGTCGACGATCCGGGGGCGGTCGCCGAGCGCGTGGCGATGATGGCGACCGCCCGGAAGGTCCGGGCCATCGACGGCTCGCTCGTCCCCGTCTCGGCGCGGACGGTCTGCGTGCACGGCGACACCCCGGGGGCGGTGGAGGTCCTGCGCGCCATCCGGGCCCGGCTCGCCGAGGAGGGCGTCCTGGTGCGCGCCTTCGGCCCGAGGGAGGGGCGCGGGTGACCGGCGAGCCCTACACCGTCGTGCTCCCGGGTGTGCCGGTGTCCTCGGCGCGCGGAGCGCTCGGCTGGTGCAACGTGGTCCTCCTCCGGCGCCGGGGCCTGACGCTCCTCTTCGACACCGGCGCCTTCGGGGACCGCCGCCCCTTGCTCGAGCGCCTGGGCGCGCTCGGGGTGGACCCGGGGCGGCTCGACCTCCTGGTGGGCTCGCACTTCCACTTCGATCACGTGGCGAACGCCGAGGTCCTCGACGGCCCGCTCGCCCTCAGCCACCCCGAATGGCGTTACGTCGAGGAGGAAGGCTTCGTGGCGGCCCGCGATCCGTTCGTGTC
>DATJVF010000042.1:0-3920 GCA_035501995.1 Anaeromyxobacteraceae bacterium | reverse complement strand
CTCGGCCGTCTCGCGGAAGTTCGAGGCGACCTCGGGGTACCCCTCCACGTCGGCCACCTTCGCGAAGTACAGGTAGCGTCGGTTCGCCTGCGACTCGCCGGCGAAGGCGTCCTTCAGGTTCTGGTGGGTCTTCGTGCCCTTGAGGTCCGGCATGGAGTTCTCCTCTCGGCTCTTCGGGTTCGCTAGCTTTCCGCCCTCTTAGCTCACCTGGCAGAACTCCGCGCGGGCGCAATCGGGGCGTCGGGCGGCCCCTCCTTGGCCCCTCGCGGCCCAGGGCCGCCGGTGCGTGGCGCCGGCGAGGCCCGGCCCTCGCCGGCGCCCCGCGGAGGCTCGCGCCAGGCCGCCCCGGGGAGAGGGCGGGCCCGCTCGGCGAGCTCGTCCAACTCGCGTCCGGGCGCCGGTCGACCGAGCCGATCCTCGAGCACCGCCGAGGCCGGATGGATTCGGCCGCTCCGACCGGGCCGCCGGGGCCTCTCAGTTCTGCGACAGGATGAGGTGCACGTACTGGGCGCGCTCGAAGGCGCCCGGGTCCTTGATGACGCGCTGGGAGAGGGTGCCGCGCAGGTCGGCCACCTCGGCGTAACCCTGCTTGTCCATCCAGTCCTCGAGCCCGTTCCTGAGGGTGGAGAGGTAGGTCACCCCGTTCTTGAGGAGCGTCGAGGCCACCTGGACCACGGTGGCGCCCGCCAGGATCTGCTTCACCACCCCGGACACGTCGTGCACGCCGGTGCTGGCGGCGAGGTCGCCCTCCACGCGCCCGTAGAGCAGGGCGATCCAGCGCAGGGGGAGGAGCGCCTCCTGGGGGTGGCTGGGCGGCATGCCGGTCTGCAGGGACATGCGCTCGAGCGAGATGTCGGGCTGGAGGAAGCGGTTGAAGAGGACGAAGCCCTTGGCGCCGCGCCGGTCGAGCCGCGCCACGAAGTGGGCGAGGGCCGTGAAGTAGGGGGAGAGCTTGACCGACACCGGGATGCGTACGGTGTCGAGGATCGAGCCGACGATCTCCTCGTAGCTCGACTCGACCTCGGCGGCGTCCACGGCCGGGTCGGCCTGCACGGAGTAGAGGTTCACCTCGATCCCGTCCGCGCCGGCCTCCGCGATCTGCCGGGCGTAGGTGCTCCAGCTCCCGGGGGCGACGCAGTTGAGGCTGCCGATGACCGGCAGCCTCACGACCTTCTTGGCCTCGGCCACGAGCTTCAGGTACTCGCGCGGCCCGATGCGCTGGGCGGGGAAGAAGGTGCGCGCCTCGGCGGTGCTCTCCGATCCGTAGGCGAGCGCCTCCTGCAGGGCCTCGTCGGCGGCCTCGATCTGCTCTTCGAAGAGCGAGCGCAGCACGACCGCGCCGGCCCCGTGCTGCTCGGCGACCTGGAAGTTCTCGATCCGGTTGGAGAGCGAGGAGCTGGCGAGGACGATGGGGCTCTGCAGCTTGAGGCCGAGGTAGGTGGTGCTGAGGTCCGCCATGGCGAAGGGATCCTTTGAGCGTCGGTGCGGGGGTCCGCGGGCTTCCGCGGGCTCGCCGCCGGGCAAAGCGTTCCCGGCGGCTCGGCGCCCCCACCTTGTACCCGGGTCGAGCCCGGGCCGGTCAAGTACAGAGAGCGCCCTTCAGGCCGACCCGGGCGGGTGCGTCAGGATGACGCGCTCCCTCCGCGAGCGGCGGGCCGCCGCCGCTGCCACGGCGAAGAGCAGCGCACAGAGCCCCGTGAACACCGCGTTCACGGTGGAGAGGGCGAGCGCGACGAGGAGGCCCACCCCCGCGAGGACCAGGGCCGCCTCGAAGGGGAGCGGCCGGCGCAGGGGTGCGAGCAAGAGGGCCGCGTCGGCCGCGAGCGGGAGCCCCAAGGCCGCCTGGCGGAGCGCGGAGAGCCGGGCCGCCACCACCGCCGGCCAGGCCCTCACCAGGACCGCCGCCAGCACCACCACCGAGCCGGCGGCGAGCACGAGCACGCCGCCCGCGGCGGCGTCCTTGGCCGCCCGGGCCCGATCGTGGTGCTCGGGGCTCACGAGGTCGATGGTGGCCTCGAGGGCGCTGTTCGCCACCTCGCCCCCGAGGACCAGCACCACGCAGACGATGAGGGCGAGCTGTTCGCCCGTGCGGAGTGCGATGCCGCTGCCGAGGAGGGCCACGAGGAGCCCCGCCACGAGGTGGATGCGCATGTTGCGCTGGTGGAGAGCGGTCTCCACCACGCCGTCCCAGGCGTGGCCGAAGCTCTCGGCCAAGGCGACCAAGGCTCCGCTCGGGCGCGGAGGGGGGCGAGCCTCCCGCATGCCGAGGAGGCTACTGTTCCTTCCAGTGGGTGGAAAGGAAGTCCGCGTCGAGGGGGGTGAGGTCGAAGCGCAGGGCGGCCTCCTCGAGGAGCTTCGCGCGCGGCGCCTTGGGATCGTGCTTGCGCTGCTCGGACAGCCATTTCATCGCCGAACGCATGGGCTCGCCGCGCGGCTGGACGCCTCGCTTCTCGGTCATGCCTGCCTCCCCATCGCCTGGCGGGAGTGTAAGGGGGCGGCGCCGGGCTGGAAAGGCTGGGAAGCCCGGTGCGCCTAGGGCCGGCGCGCGCGGCGGGCGCCGAGGGGGTACCTCCTTGGGGCCTCTCGCGGGGAGGCGCTCCGGGGAGGCCGGCCCCTATGAGCGCCCGCGCCGCGCGGGCAGGGGCCTGGGCTCGGGCACGGCGTAGGGGATGCGGAGCTTGGCGGCGCGGTTCTCGAGGAAGAGCTCGAGGCCCCGCTCGTAGTGGGCGGCGATCTCCTCGTGGAGGACCTCCAGGACCGGCTCGAAGGCGGCGGCGGTCGGCTCGGCCACCTCGAACTCCACGCCTGGGAAGAGCTCGAGCAGGTAGCGCTCGCCGGCCTTCTTGAAGCGCAGGGCCACCCGCAGGGGCGTCCCCTCGCCGAGCTCCAGGAGCAGCCCGAGGTGCCAGAAGGTGTCCTCCTCCAGGGCCAGCGCGTCCTCGACGTGCGCCACCCCGCCCGCGCCGGGCCGCTCCCAGGCCACGAGCTCGCGCGGCCACTCGAAGTAGTCGACGAGCGCCCGCGAGAACGCGCCGGCAAAGTAGGCGCACTGAGAGTAATACCCGTCGTACCGCTTCTGGGCGGCGGCGAAGGCCCGCTTCACGTCCTGGAAACGCGACATGATCCCCTCGTCGAGCGGCTGCGCCGCCCCGCTCCTCGGCGGCCCCGGACCCTCAGTTGGCCCGGTTCTTCCCCTCGGGGTGGATGCTCAGCACCGGGCAGCCCACCCGGCGCACCACCCGCTCCGCCACCGACCCGAGCAAGGCGTGCCTGAGGCCGGTGCGGCCGTGGGTGCCGACCACCACCAGGTCGAAGCCCTGCTCGCGGGCCAGGTCCACGATCTCCAGGGCGGGCTCCCCGATCCCCTTCTCGGCCTTCACCCTCGGCGCGCCCAGGCTCTCGGCCAGGCGCTTCCACTCGACGAGGTGGTTCTCGGCCTGGACGGCCAGCTCCTGGAGCATCTTGGGGCTCGCCACCACCGAGCCCTCGGGCAGGGTGTAGCCCGGCAGCTGGTAGGCGTGGAACAGCACGAGCTCGGCGTCGAACTGGCGCGCGATCTCCACCGCCGCTGTCAGGGCGGCGCGAGCCGGCTCCGAGAAGTCGATGGGGCAGAGCACCTTCTTCCACGGAAAGGCCATACCCATCACCTCCTTCTTTCATTCTAGCGCCGCCGAATCCTACCAGGGCGAGGGATTGTGAGCCGGCGGGCCGCGAGAGGCCGCAAACGGGTCTCGGCCCCAGAGGTTCGCACCGCGCCCTCCGGGGCGAGGGGGCGGGCGCCGCGCACGGCCGGCCGCCTCCCCGCAGCTCCGAGGCGCTCCCCCCGGTAAACAGGGCGGTTCCCAGGTCCCCATTGTGAGGGCGCGGACGCGGTGTTATGGCCGAGGGCGTGCGCCTCGCGACCCTCAGGGACGGCTCCC
>DATJVF010000041.1:0-2561 GCA_035501995.1 Anaeromyxobacteraceae bacterium | reverse complement strand
GCGCGGGTGCGCTCGCCGATCCCGGCCAGCTCGGCGGTGGCGGCCTCCACCGAGACCTCCGACACCTTGAGCTCGCTCGCGAGGGCGTGCTCGCGCTCGGAGAGCTCGGCCACCCGGCGATCGACCTCGAGGAGCCGGGCGCGCTCGGCGTCGATGGCGCGGTCGACCTCGGCGAGCTCGGCGGCGATGGCCTGGCTCTCGACCTCCAGGGAAAGGCGCTCCTCCTCGGCGGCTCGGCGCACCGCCGAGAGCTCGAGGAAGCGGCTCGCGGCCGCGGCGAGCTCGAGCTCGCGGATCTCGGCCTTGAGGGCGCGGTACTTCTCGGCCTTGCGCGCCTGGCGGTTCAGGCTCTCGAGCTGCTTCGAGAGCTCCTGCACGAGGTCCGCCACCCGCAGCAGGTTCTGTCCGGTGGCCTCCATCTTGCGCTCGGCCGCCTCGCGGCGCTTCTTGTACTTGGTGATGCCGGCCGCCTCCTCGATGATGGCGCGGCGGTCCTCCGGCCGGGCGGAGACGATCTGGCCGATGCGGCCCTGCTCGATGATGGAATAGGCGGTGCGCCCGACGCCCGAGCCCATGAACAGGTCGTTCACGTCGAGGAGGCGGGCCGGGACCTTGTTCACGAGGTATTCCGACTCGCCGGAGCGAAAGAGGCGCCGGCCGACCGTCAACTCCGAGAAGCCCTGGTAGGTGGCGGGCAGCTCGCTCGGCCGGTCGTTCTCGAAGGTGATCGCGACCTCGGCCATGGAGAGCGGGGCCTTCGTCTCCGAGCCGTTGAAGATGACGTCCTCCATCGAGCGGCCGCGCAGCTGGCGCGCCGATTGCTCGCCGAGCACCCAGCGGATGGCGTCGGCCACGTTCGACTTGCCGCACCCGTTCGGCCCGACCACTCCGGTCACCCCCCCGGCGAAGGAGACGACGGTGTGGTCCATGAACGACTTGAACCCCACGATATCGAGCCGCTTGATGCGCATAGACGGGCGATAGCATACCCCATGGGCGAGTTCAACCAAGTCCTGGATTGATCGAGGCTTTTCGAACTTCGACGACCCCTGCGGAACGGCCCGCGAGAGCGGTCCCGTCGCGCTCCCAGGTGATTGCTTTTCGGGAGGAATTCGGTGGCCATGCACGACCTGCCATGTAGGGTCACGGCAGGCCGGCCACCCCCCGGGAGGCTCACAGGATAGACTCTGCGCCGCATGGCTTTCGCAAGGCGGCTAGGCCTCCGGCTCTTGGCGGTCCTCCTCGTTCCCCTCCTCTCCGGCCTCTACCTCGCAGGGAGCTTCTTCCCGCTCCCGGCCGAGGCGCAGAGATCCGCCCTGAGGGCGCTCGTCGTGCTCGGCGCAGGGGCGGTCCTCGTCGCCGTCCTCGCCGTCTACGCTCTGTGCGGGCCGGTCCGCGCCGCGCTCGCCCAGGGCGCCCGGGCCGACGAGCGGGAGCGGGGGCGCGCCGCCCGCGCCGCCCTCTTGCTCCCGCGCCGCGTGGTGGCGGTGCTCCTCGCGCTCGCCGCTCTCGCCATCCTCGCCATGGCGTTCCTGGGTGCCCACGCCGGCATCCCGGGAGATCTCCTCTGGGCCGGGGCGGGGGTAGGGGCCGCCACCGGCCTGCTCGCGGTCCTCCTCGGCTACTGCGCGGTCACCATCAGCGTCGCGCCCATCCTGGTCGAGCTCGGCCCGGTGGAGGCGCAGGTGAAGGAGACGGTGGCCGGCAAGCTCCTCTTCTTCGGCTGCGGGCTCGTCGCCATCCCGGTCCTGTTCCTCGTCTCGGCTGGCTACGCCCGCTACCGGGCCGACATGGACCGGCAGTTCGTCGAGGCCGCCCTCGAGGCGCAGGAGCGCGGGGCCGAGCTCGGCGCGCGGGGCGGGCCCTCGGCCCTGGCCCGGGCGGTGGAGGCGGCCACCGGCGCCCCCACCGCCGTCCTCTCCAAGGAGGGGACCCTGCTCGCCCAGAGCGCTCGCGCCGAGGTGGATCTCGGCGCGCCCTCGGCCGCCCGGGTCGAGCCCTGCCCCGGGGGCTGGCGGCTCGTGAGCCCGGCCGGCCCCTACACGCTCTCGAGCTACCTCTCCGAGGCGCCGCTCAGGGAGCGCCGCGAGGACTTCTGGGCGCACACCGGCTCGAGCGCGCTCATCGGGGTCCTGGCCGCCGCCCTGCTGGTGTTCCTGGTCGCCCGCTCCCTCGCCCTGCCGGTGGGCCTCCTCGCCGGGGCGGTGGGCCGCATGGCCTCCGGCGACCTCACCGTGCGGCCGCCCTCGGCCACGGGGGACGAGCTCGGCCGGCTGGCCGCCGACTTCCGCGCCATGGCGCAGCGGCTCGCTGCCCTGGTGGCCGACGTGAAGGCGGCCCACGAGGGCGTCGAGGAGGGCGCGCTGGCGGTGGGCGAGATCGGCACCCGGGTGAAGGGCGGGGCGCGCGAGGAGCACGAGCGGGCGGTGGCGGTCCAGGCCGCCGTCGAGGCCATGCAGGGGTCGGTGGCCATGGTGGCGCGCGGGATCGACGGCCTGGGCGACTACGTCCACGCCACGAGCTCCACCGTGAGCGAGATGACGGCGGCGCTGCAGGAGGTG
>DATJVF010000040.1:0-10886 GCA_035501995.1 Anaeromyxobacteraceae bacterium | reverse complement strand
GGACCGTTGTTGTAGACGTTCACCGAGGCGTGGTCGTAGCGCCCCTCGAGCCTGAGCTCGGAGTTCGCGCCCACCGGATAGGAGAGGCCTACCGTCCCCTCGTAGAGGTCGACTTCGGTGGGGGTCCGCGAGTCCTTCAAGTATTCCCCGCGCGCGGTGAGGCGAGCGACGTCGCCGGTGAAGGAGTAACGGACCGCCAGCGAGCCGCCCAGCCAGTCGTTGCCGTTCTCGGTGGCGTAGTCGAAGTTGGCGAGCAGGCCCACCGGCCCCAGGGTGGTGCCGGCCACGAAGTCGAGGAAGGTGCGGACCTGGCCGGTCGTGTTGGGGGCGCCCGACCAGACGGTGGGGTTCTCGCCGATGTAGGCGTTCACCCCGAGGCTGGTCGAGTTCGGGCCGCTGTAGGCCAGCGAGACCTGCCCGGTCTTGCCGGCGAACTTGGTGGAGACCGCGTCCCAGCCGTTGTTCGCACCGAGGATGAAGCTGAACTGATCGTTCACCGGCACGGTGACCCTGAGGCCGGTGTGGGTGAGCGGCTCGTAGAAGAAGACCAGCGAGCGCGAGTAGAGCCAGTTGTCCTTGGCCTCGATCACCTCGGCGCCGGCCGAGGTGGAGAAGCGGCCGAGGTCCACCTCCACGGTGCCGAACTTCATGGCCGCGTAGGCCTGCTGGAGGTAGTGGGCGACGGTCGATCCGGAGCTGCCGGCGGAGAAGGCGGCGGCGGCATCGATGGCGTCGGCCGCCTGGCCGAAGCCGACGTCGATGCGGAAGCCGGCCGGCGCCGGCGCCATGGCGAGGGAGAGCTTGGCGTAGCCGAGGGCGAAGCCGGTGCTGCCGTCGAAGGCCCGGTTCTCGAGGGGCGCGTTCTGGGCCGCGTCGAGGCGCAGCTGGTAGTAGCCGTCGACGAGGCCGTTCAAGGTCACCGTGGTGTACCAGGGCGGCGGCTTGGGGGGCTCGGCCGGTGCGGCCGGGGCCGCCGCCGGCGCCGCGGCGGGTGTGCCGTCGGCCTGCCCAGCGAGCGGGATGAGAAGGATGGCGACGAGACTTGCGAACCGCGCGGTCCTTTGCACTCCACACCTCGTTCCGTGTTGGGTTGTCGCCCGCCCGGCTTTGCAACCGACGTGCCCCTCGGATTCCCGAAGCGTTGCCGTCCGCACCGCCGCAGGGCGCCCTGGCGTGCACAGCGCACGGTCACCACGGTGAGTGGTTTCCTTGCAGGGCCTCGGGACCACCTGGCCGGAGTTCCTGCCACCCTGAACGTACCTAGGGTCGGTGCGCACGGTGCCGCGACCTCCGCGGGGCGGTCGCCCGCCAGCGGGCGGGCAGGAGCGAGGTGCGGCCCCGCCTCGACCCAGAGTCGATGCGGACGCGGTCTTTCGCCCGGGCTCCTCGGTGCGACGGCCCGAGCGGGCGGGGAAGGCTGCCCCGCCGACACCCGGGGGCGGCGGGGCCGGCCCTTCATGTTCTTCGAGGACCTCGGCCCGGAGGGTGGGCCGCGCGAGCCGCGCTCGGGCAGCGCCTTGGAGGGGGCCGGGCCTGGCGATGCCCTCCCCGGGCACCCTTCGTGCCATACTCCGTCAGGCCCATGGCGAACGTCCTCGAGGTGGAGTCCCTCTCGGTGCGCTTCGGATCGTCCGAGGTCCTGAAGCGCCTCCACTTCGCCGTACCGGAGGGAAGCGCCCTCGCCATCATCGGGCCGAACGGTGCCGGGAAGACGGTGCTCTTGAAGGCCCTCATCGGGGCGGTGCCGTACACCGGCACGGTGCGCTGGGCCAAGGGCGCCCGCATCGGCTACATCCCGCAGAAGCTCGACATCCACCGCGATCTCCCCTTGACCGGGCTCGACCTCCTGCGGGCCAAGGCGGTGGTCGCGAGGGCCTCCGAGGCCGAGATCTCACGCGCCCTCGGCCTCGTCCAGCTCGAGGCGGCCATGGTCGACCAGCCGGTGGGCACCTTCTCGGGCGGCCAGTTCCAGCGGCTGCTCCTCGCCGGGGCCTTGATCGGAAGCCCCTCGGTCCTGCTCTTCGACGAGCCGACCGCCGGCATCGACGAGCCGGGCGAGGGGCTCCTCTACGAGATGATCCATCGCCTCCAGCAGGAGGAGCGCCTGACCTTGCTCCTCATCTCGCACGAGCTGAGCCTCGTCTACCGCTACGCCACCAATGTGCTGTGCCTCAGCCGGACCGCCAGCCCGTGCTTCGGGCCGCCACGGGAGATCCTCACCACCGGCAACCTCGAGCAGACCTACGGCATGCCGGTCATGTACCACCGCCACGATGAGCACGCCTAGCACCCTCGCCCTCTCCGTCGCCATGGCGGTGGCCGCCGGCCTCGTCGGCTCCTTCGCGGTCATGCGCCGGATGGCCCTCGCCTCGGACGCCATGTCCCACGTGGCCCTGCCGGGCATCGGGGTCGCGCTCGCCTTCCGCATCCACCCGCTCATCGGCGGGATGGCCATGCTGTTCCTCGGGACCCTGCTCATCTGGACCCTCGAGCGCCGTACCCGCGTCTCCACCGAGACCATCATCGGCGTGGTCTTCTCGAGCGCGCTCGCGGTGGGGAGCATGCTCACCACCGGAGAGGACCTCGTCGACGCGCTGCTCGGAGCCCCGCTCAACCTCTCCGCCACCGAGCTGGTGCTCGGCCTGGCCGGGGCGGCCGCCGTGATCGCCTTCGTGGTGACCCGGCGGCATCACCTGGTCCTCGCGCTCGTCTCGGCCGACATCGCCCAGACCTCGGGCATCGACGTCGACCGCCTGAACCTCGCCTACCTCTTGGCCTTCGCCCTGACGGTGGGCCTGGGGCTCCGCTACCTGGGCGTGCTCCTCATGGGCTCGCTCATCATCATCCCGGCGGCCGTCGGCAAGCTGCTCGCGAGGAGCCTGCAGCAGATGCTGGCCATCGCGGTGCTGGTCTCCCTCTTCGCCACCCTGGTCGGAGAGTACGTGGCGACCCTCACCCACCAGGCGACCGGCCCGGTCATCATCACCGTGGCGGCCTCGGTGTTCCTGGTGGCCTCGGTCGCCCGACGGCGCTAGCGGCGCCGGGCGCCTCCCCGCTCGTGACCGCGGACGGGTCGGCCCGCCCGCGTCCGAGTGGCCTTGACTGGAGGGCGGCCCGCGCTAAGAGACCGTTCGTGCGCAACATGCTCGCCCTCGCCATGGTGCTGCTCCTCGTCGGGGTGGCGCTCGCCCCGCACGCGCACGCGGGCCGGGAGGGTCGTCACGGGTGCCTGGCCTGCCTGCTCCTCTCCGGCGACGAGGCGAGCAGCGAGACGCCGCGCATGGCGCCCTCACCGGATGCGGGCCGCGCGCCGGCCGAGAAGGAACGCGCCTCACCGGTCACCGGTGTGCCGCTCGGCGCCGTGCCCGGTCAGTCGCCCCCGGGCGCCTGAGAAGGCCGCCCGCGTCCTCACCGGCCCCCCCCCCGCGGCGACGCCTCTGGCAACGAGCGCGTGGGCCCGGGCCCGTCCCCGAAGCCCGTCCCTCCCAGCCCGACCTCACCCCGACAGAGGGTCAAGAGGTCCCGGGGTCCACCCATGAAGAAGCTCATGGCTCTCCTCGCCTTGGCCCTCGCGGCCACGCTCCCCGCACCGGCCCGCGCCGCCCTGGAGGTGGTGACGAGCGTCGAGGGCCTCGCCGCCATCGCCCGCGAGGTGGGCGGCGCGCGGGTGGCGGTGACGAGCCTCTCCCGCGGCATCCAGGACCCGCACTTCGTCGACGCCAATCCCAACCTGGCCGTCGAGCTCAGGCGCGCCGACCTTCTCGTCGACGTGGGCCTCGACCTCGAGATCGGCTGGCTGCCGCCCCTCGTGAACCAGTCGCGCAACCCCGACATCCAGCCGGGGGGCTCGCGCCGGCTCACCGCCGCCAGCGCGGTGGCGGTGGAGGAGGTGCCGACCGGCCCGGTGGACCGCAGCCTCGGCGACCTGCACCCGGCCGGGAACCCGCACTTCCTGAGCGATCCCCGGGCGGTGGCGAACATCGCGCGGGCCCTCGCGAAGAAGCTCGGCGAGATCGATCCCGCCGGGGCCGACTACTACCGCCAGCGGCTCGCCGAGTTCGAGCGGAAGGTCGACGCCGCCCAGGCCCGCTGGCGCGCCGAGCTCGCGCCCTTCCGGGGACAGCCGGTCCTCACCCAGCACAACTCCTTCACCTACTTCCTCGAGTGGGCCGGCCTCACCTGCGCCGGCTACCTCGAGCCGAAGCCCGGCATCCCGCCGCCGCCGAGCCACCTCGCCGAGCTCGTCGGGGTGGTGAAGGCGAGGGGGGTGAAGGCCATCCTGGTCGAGAACTTCTACGATCTGCGCTCGGCGGAGATCGTGGCGAGGCACGGCGGCGCCAAGGTGGTGAGCGTGCCCGGAGACGTGGGCGGCTTCAGGGACGAAGCTGGGGTGCTGGACCCCAAGGACTGGTTCGCCTACATGGACGATCTCGTCCAGCTGGTGGTGGGGGCGCTCAAGTGACGGCCAGGGCGGGGGACCTCCCGCCAGGCGGAGAGAGCGGCCCGGCCCGGCGGGGAAGGGCGAATCCCCGTCCGCCCGGCCCGGCCGGCGCCCCCCGCATCGACGGCCTCTACCGGGTCCTCTACCGGTGGGCCTACCGGGCGATGCGCCTCTACTGGGCGGCGGTGCATCCGCGCACGCACGGCGCCCTGGTCGCGATCTTCCACGGGCGGCGGATCCTGCTCGTCAAGAACTCCTACGTCCCGTACCACTCGCTGCCCGGCGGCTACGTGAAGCGCCGCGAGAGGAGCCTCGACGCCGCCCGGCGCGAGCTGTGGGAGGAGACCGGGATCCGCGCCGACCCGGCGCGGCTCAGGCTCGCGCTCGACCTCGACCACCGCTGGGAAGGCAAGCGGGAGCACCTCGAGATCTTCGAGATGGAGGTGGCCGAGCCGCCGGAGGTGCGGATCGACCGCCGCGAGGTCGAGTGGGCCGAGTTCGTGGAGGTCGAGAGCGCGCTGGCGCTCCCCTTGTTCCCGCCCCTGCGCCAGGTCCTCGAGGGGCGGCTCGGCTCGGGATGGGGCACGGCTGCGCCGGCCGGTCAGAGCGAGGTCCGGTAGGTGATCCCGGTCGCGATGTCGGGGGTGTTGGAATCGTAGAACCAGCCGTCCGGGCTATGCGGATTCGAGCCCGGGGTGAAGTCCTCCGAGAACCACCAGGTGAAGGCGCCGTAGCGCACCCCGCCGCTCATCTGGTTCTGGGCCCGGAAGGTGCCGTAGTACCCGGAGGACTGGTAGTCAAGATCGGTCGTGGTCGACGGGAGCGACCAGCCGTCCTCGAAGACCCTCGAGGTGAGCCGATCCTCGAGGAGGAGGGTGACCGCGCCGAGGCGCACCGGCAGGGAGAGCTCGAGGGTGTAGTGCCAGGTCTCCGGGGCGAGCCCGACCGGGACCGAGAGGCCCCCGAAGGCCGAGAGGGCCAGCATGGCGTGGGCGGTGAGCCAGGGCGCGATCTCGAAGGTGCCGAGCAGGGCCCCCCCGGCGTCGAAGTGGCCCGAGCCCCCCAGCGCCTGCGGGCTCCCCGCCGGCAGCTTGAGGTCCAGCCGGGCCGAGAGCCCGTAGCGCGACCGCCCAGGCGTCACCGCCGAGGCGCCGCCCTCGGCGATGAGGAACTGGGTGCGCAGGACGAGGTCGCCGAAGGCGAGCCGGGCCGAGCGGATGTCGAGTCCCCTCCCGGTGGCGGGATCCTCGAGGGTGACGTGGATGGCGTTCTGCGGATAGAGGTCGCGCTCGAAGTTGATGGAGTTGATGAAGCCGTGCCACCACTCGATGACCGGATCGGACCAGCCCCCCCAGTGCTCGGTGATCCGCACTTCGAGCGCGGTGGAGAAGCGCTGCCACAGCGGGCGCGGTCCGAGCGGCGGGCCCGGCCCGAGGAGACGGGACCACGGCACCCGCAGGGAGGCGCTGAGCGCGTCCGCCTGCTCGTCGGTCTGCAGCAGGACCGTCTGGCTCCCGCGGGTGAGGAGGGTCGGGGTGCTCCAGTCGTTCGCCAGGGTCCAGCGCAGGTCGAGCTCGGGCTTCTCGAGAGCGCGCGCGTCGGCGAGGGTCATCTCGAGGAAGAGCGTGCTGAAGGTGCCCTCGGTCCGTAGCCCCATGGGCGCGTCCGATCCCGGCGCGGCGAGGGCCCTCGAGGCGAGGAGCCCGCCGAGGAGGGCGAGTGCCGGGCGCGGCCGCATCCCGGCATCCTATGCCAAGGCGGCCGGAGGCCGGGCGCGCCGCGCGCGCCGGGTGGGCGCCTATGGGATCCCTGACCACCTCTCGGCCTTGACGCCCGGGCGGGCGGGTTCCCCCTCGCCCGGCCGTCCGCGCCAGGCCCTCGCGCTCAGCGCCCCCATCGCTTGCGCTTGCGCCACAGGGTGGAGGAGTCGATCCCCAGGATGCGCGCCGCGTCCTCGAGGGTGGCGGCCCGGGCGAGGACCCGCAGGGCATGCTCCCGCTCGATCTCGTCCGCGGTGAAATCGCCCCCCAGCACCGGGGTGGTGGGCTGGGTGGCGATGCGCTCCGGGAAGCTCTCCGGTTCGAGGACCTGCCCCGGCGCCAGGATGAGGGCCCGCTCGATGCCGTTGCGCAGCTCCCGGACGTTCCCGGGCCAGCCGTAGGCGACGAGCACCCGCTCGGCGGCGGCCGAGAGCTCGGGAGGCGGGCGCCGGCTCTGGCGGGCGAAGAAGGCGATGAAGCGGCGCGCCAAGGGGAGGATGTCCTCGGTCCGCTCCCTGAGGGGCGGGACCGTCACCTCCACCACGTTGAGCCGGTAGAGGAGGTCCTCGCGGAAGCGCCCGGCCCGCACCTCCTCCTCGAGGTCCCGGTTGGTGGCGGCGACGATGCGGACGTCGGCGGTGCGGGTGCGCGTCTCGCCGACCCGCTCGAAGCGCTTCTCCTGGAGGAAGCGCAGGAGCTTCGCCTGCAGGCCGGGCGAGATCTCCCCGATCTCGTCGAGGAACACGGTGCCGCCCTCGGCGGCCTCCACCCGCCCTTCCTGGTCCTTCACCGCGCCGGTGAAGGCTCCCCGCGCGTGGCCGAAGAGCTCGCTCGCGAGCAGCTCCTCGGAGAGCGTCGGGCAGTTCACGAGCACGAAGGGGCGGTCGTGGCGCGAGCTGCGCGAGTGGAGCAGGCGGGCGAGGACGCCCTTGCCGGTGCCGTTCTCGCCGCGCAGGAGCACCGCCACGTCGTGGCCGGCCGAGCGGCCGATGACCTCCAGGGCGGCCTGCATGCGCGGCGAGGCGGTCTCCACCATCGCCTCCGGGGCCGCCTCCTCGAGGCGGGTCTCGAGCTCGAACAGCCGCCGCTCGAGCGCGCGCCGTTCCCCGGTGCGCTCCACCAGGTAGCGGATCTGCGTCGGGGTGAAGGGCTTCGGCAGATAGTCCTTGGCGCCGCGCCGCATGGCCTCGACGGCGGTGTCGATGGTGGCGAAGGCGGTGATGACCACCACCTCCAAGCCGGGCCGCTCGGCGAGCAGGCGAGGCAACAGGTCCATCCCGCTCTCCTGCCCGAGCCTCAGGTCGCAGAAGGCGAGGTCGAAGGGCTCGAGCCGCAGCGCCTCGATGGCCGCCGTCGAGTTGGCGGCCTGGGCCACCTTGGCCCCGAGGCCCTCCAGGCAGAGCATGAGGGTGGTCCGGATGTTCTTCTCGTCATCGATGACGAGCACCCGAAGCGGTTGAGCTGAAGGAACGGCCGCCGCGTCCGCCATGGCATAGCCTCGCCTTGCAAACTGCACGAACC
Organism: Anaeromyxobacteraceae bacterium; assembly: GCA_035501995.1. Lineage (GTDB taxonomy): Bacteria > Myxococcota > Myxococcia > Myxococcales > Anaeromyxobacteraceae > Anaeromyxobacter_A. The sequence goes on along the minus strand of DATJVF010000040.1, from coordinate 3,164 downwards.
CCGGGCAGCCGGTCGTGCAACCTGCGCCCAGAGCCTCCAGCGGCTCGGTGCGTCCGTTGCCTGGGATCCGAGCAGTCCCGAGGATTTACTTGCCGACCCGTACAGGGCACGATGCCTGCACCCGGCCCCAGCCCATCCGCGGTCGCGGAGATTTGCAAGACGCATGAAGCTCTCGAACCTCCGGAGAGCGCTCCTCGGCGCTCCGCGCGACATCTCCGATCCGAAAACCTATCACCACATCTCGCTCATTGCGTTCCTGGCATGGGTCGGCCTCGGCGCCGACGGGCTGTCCTCCTCCTCCTACGGTCCCGACGAGTCCTTCCGCACGCTCGGTGAGCACCACTTCCTGGCGGTGGGCCTGGCCCTCGCCACCGCCTTCACCGTCTTCATCATCTCCTACGCCTACTCGCGCATCATCGAGCACTTCCCGTTCGGGGGAGGCGGCTACGTGGTGGCCACCAAGCTCCTCGGCCCGCGCTTCGGGGTGGTCTCCGGATCGGCGCTCCTCGTCGACTACGTCCTCACCATCTCGACCTCCATTGCGGCCGGCGCCGACGCCACCTTCAGCTTCCTGCCGGTGGGCTGGCTCTCGCTCAAGCTCCCCATCGAGCTCCTCGCCATCGGCCTGCTCATGCTGCTCAACCTGCGCGGCGTGAAGGAGTCGGTGACCGTCCTCGCCCCCATCTTCGTGCTGTTCCTCGTCACCCACGCGGTGCTCATCCTGGGGGTGGGCATCTCGCAGGCACGGGACGTGCCGCTCGTGGTGCACGAGGTGAAGGAGGGTTACCACCACAGCGTGGCGCTGCTCGGGCTCAGCGGGGTGGCCCTCCTGTTCCTCAGGGCCTACTCGATGGGCGCCGGCACCTACACCGGCATCGAGGCCGTCTCCAACGGCCTGCAGATCATGCGCGAGCCGAAGGTGCACACCGGCAAGAAGACCATGATGTACATGGCAGTGTCGCTCGCCCTCACCGCCGGAGGCATCACCCTCGGCTACCTGCTCGTCCACGCCATCCCGGTCGAGGGCAAGACCATGAACGCCGTCCTGGTCGAGCGCTTCGCGGGGGGGCACGGGACCGCCGGCCAGCTCTTCATCTGGCTCACCCTGGCCGCCGAGACCGCGCTGCTCTTCGTGGCCGCCCAGGCCGGGTTCATCGACGGCCCGCGCGTCATGTCCAACATGGCCAACGACTCCTGGCTGCCGCGGCGCTTCGCCCAGCTCTCCGATCGGCTCTCCATGCAGGACGGCATCCTCCTCATCTCGGCGGCCTCGGCCGCCACCCTGCTCTACACCCGCGGCGACACGAGCACCCTCGTGCTCATGTACTCCATCAACGTCTTCCTCACCTTCTCCCTCTCGGAGAGCGGGATGGTGCGCTACTGGTTCCGCGAGCGCGCCAAGTACCCGGACTGGAAGAACCACATCCTCATCCACCTCATCGGCCTCGTCCTGTGCGTCTCGATCCTGGTGGTGGCCATCTTCGAGAAGTTCCGCCAGGGCGGGTGGATCACCCTGCTCGTGACCTCGCTCCTCATCACCCTCTGCCTGGTCATCAAGCGCCACTACGAGGGCGTGCGCAAGAACCTGCGCCGGCTGGACGAGATCATGAACGCCCTCCCCGCCCTCCCGGGCGGAGCGCACGAACCCCTCGACCACAAGATCCCCACCGCGGTGCTCCTCGTGGGGGGATACGGCGGCCTCGGCATCCACCAGATCCTCACCATCCAGCGGCTGTTCCCGGGCACCTACAAGAACCTGCTCTTCATGTCGGTGGGGGTCATCGACGCCGCGTCCATGAAGGGGGTGGCCGAGGTCGACGTGCTGAAGCGCCACACCGAGGAGGGCCTGAAGCGCTACGCCGAGCTGGCCCGGCGCCTGGGCTTCCACGCCGACTACCGGTTCAGCATCGGCACCGAGGTGGTGGCCGAGGCCGAGCGCCTGGCCCTCGAGGTCGGCCAGGAGTTCCCGCGCGCCATCTTCTTCGCGGGCAAGCTCATCTTCGAGCGGGAGCGCTGGTTCCAGCGGCTGCTCCACAACGAGACCGCCTACCAGCTGCAGCGAAGGTTGCAGTTCGCCGGCCTGAACGCCATGGTGCTCCCGGTCCGCGTCATCTCGGAGGTGGCCGGCCAGAGGAAGGCCGCCTAGCCGCGGGCCAAGGAGAGGGGCCCTTCGATGATCGACCTCGTCACACCCGACCCGGCGTCTGCGGGGCTCGGCCCGAGCGCGAGGGAGATCGACGAGCTGCGGCGTGCCGAGGCGCCCGCCGCCGACCCCGGGCGAGCGCGCGCCGCGGTGGTCCGCTACCTCGAGCCCCGCGCCGCCGTGCCGCCCGGCCAGGTCTTCCTGGCCGCCTCTCCCGACCAGGCCTACGCCGCGATCCTCCGCCTCCTCGTCGAGCCCGGCGACGAGGTGCTGGTCCCGGCCCCGAGCGCCCCTCTCTTCGGCCTCCCGGCGGACCTGGAGGGCGCGCTCGGCCTGCGCCGCTACCCCTTGATCTACGACGGCGGCTGGCGGCTCAAGCGACGGGCCCTGGCCCGCGCGGTGACCGCCCGCACGCGCGCGGTGGTGGTGGCGAGCCCGGCCATCCCCACCGGCGGGCTCCTCGCGCCGGAGGACCTGGCCTTCCTCGAGGAGCTGTGCGCCGAGCGCGGGCTGGCCCTGGTGGGGGACGAGCGCTACGCCGACACGGCGACCGCTCCGGCGCCGAGCGTGGCGAGCGTGAAGGCGTGCCTCGGCTTCCACCTCGCCACCCTGGCCGCGGTGAGCGGCGCCTCGACGCTGGCGGTGGCCTGGGTGGCGGCGGTCGGTCCGGCGGAGCTCCTCGCGCCCTCGCTCGAGCGCCTCGAGGCCTCCACCGCCGCCCTCGCCGGCGGAGAGGAGTGGTGCCTCCTGCCGGCGCTCCTCGAAGGGCGCCGGCGCTTCCAGGACCCCCTCCGGGCGCGGCTCAGGGAGAACCGGGCCCTGCTCGCCCGGGCCTCCCTGGGCGAGGCGCCCTTCACCCTGCTCAACGCCGGCGGAGGCTGGTTCGGGGTGCTCGAGATCGGCCCGGCCGAGGAGGAGGCGGAGGTGGCGCGCGCCCTCGCGGAGGAGGGCGTGCGGGTCCTCCAGGGCTCGCGCTACGGGTTCGAGCACCCCGGCTACCTGGTGGTCTCGCTCCTCCCGA
>DATJVF010000039.1:0-7245 GCA_035501995.1 Anaeromyxobacteraceae bacterium | reverse complement strand
CAAACGACGCGAAGCCGAATCACGAACCCGGCAGGGGGCAGATCAAGAGAGGTCAAAGAGCCACAAACCTGCGCAATCACGCAGGATTCTGGCCTCATGCTAGCGTCGGGTCCGCAGGCTGTCAAGGCCGCTAAGGAGGTGTCGGTCGCCGCGGCGTCGGGTAGCATCAGCCCGAGCGAGAGCCATCTCACCGGTCTTTATCGGGAACTTGGGCGCCCGGGACGCGGAGAGCGCGACTGCGATGATCGTCGGGAACTACGAGATCGAGGCGCTCATCGGCCGCGGCGGGATGGCCGAGGTGCTCCGCGCCCGGATCGTCGAGGGACCGCGGGCCGGGACGGAGGTGGCGGTGAAGCGGCTCATCCCGGCGCTCGCCCGGGACCCGGCCGAGGTCCTGCGCTTCGCGCGCGAGGCGAGCCTCGCCGCGCGCCTGCACCACCCCGCCCTCGTCGAGGTCCTCGAGGTGGTCCTGCACCAGGGGGAGCCGCTCATCGTGATGGAGTACCTCGACGGTCCGGACCTGCGCAGGCTCCTCGCCCGCTGCAACGCCCGGGGCATTCGGCTCCCGGTCGACTTCGCCCTCTACGCGGCTCACGCGGTGGCGCTGGGCCTCGAGGCGGCCCACGGGGCGCGGGGGGAGGACGGCGCGCCCCTCGGCCTCGTCCACTGCGACGTCTCGCCGTCGAACATCTTCGTCTCGCGGACCGGCGAGGTGAAGCTCGGGGACTTCGGCGTGGCCCGCGCGCCCGGGGACCTGCGGGGTCGAGCCACCTTCGGGAAGGTGCGCTACCTCGCCCCCGAGCAGCTGCGCGGCGAGCCGGTCGGCCCGCGGACCGACGTGTTCGGGCTCGGGGCGGTGCTCTACGAGCTGCTCACCGGGACGCACGCCTTCCCGGAGAGCGATCCGGCCGAAGCGGTGAAGCACATCCTCTCCGGGCCACGCCGTCCGCCCTCCGACCACCGCCCGGAGCTCTCGCCGGAGGTGGACGCCCTCGTCTTGCGAGCGCTCGCCGACCGCGATCGCTACCCGCACGCCGGGGCATTCGCGGAGGCGCTCGCGGCCCGCTACGACCCCCTGGTGGGGAACCACCTCGCCATCGCCGCGGTGGTGCGCGGCCTCCTCGCCGGGTGAGGCGGCCCTCAGGCGGCCGGGATCTCGGCCCTCACCTGGCGCACGAGGCGCGGGAGGAGCCGGGCCACGGCGCGGGCCTCCTCGGCGGTGCTGTTCCAGCCGAAGGACAGGCGGAGTGTGGCGCGGGCGAGGGCCGGGTCGAGACCCATGGCGGCGAGGACCGGGGAGGGGCTCGCCGAGCCCGAGTGGCAGGCGCTCCCGGCGCTCACGCAGACGCCCTCGAGGTCGAGGGCGATGATGAGCGCCTCGGCGTCGGCGCCCGGGAAGCTGATGGAGAGCGTCCCGGGGAGCCGGGGGGCCGCCGCCCCGTTCACCACCGAGCCGGGGAGGTCCCTCCCCAGCGCCTCCTCGAGCCCGTCGCGCAGGGCCTTCACCCGGTGGTGCTCCTCCTCGCGCCGGGCGGCCGCCGCCGTCAGCGCCGCGCCCAGGCCCGCCACCCCGGGGAGGTTCTCGGTCCCGGCCCGCCGGCCTCGCTCCTGGGTGCCGCCGAGGATGGGGGCGAGCCTGACGCCGCTTTTCACGTAGAGGGCGCCCGCGCCGCGCGGGCCGCCGAGCTTCTGGCCGGTGAGGGCGAGCAGGTCGACCCCCAGCGTCCGCACGTCGACCGGGACCTTGCCGACCGCCTGCACCGCGTCGGTGAAGAAGAGGGCCCCGCGGTCGTGCGCGAGGGCGCACAGCTCCCGCACCGGGAGGAGCACCCCGGTCTCGTTGTTGGCCATCATGGCGCAGACGAGCGCGGTGCGCGGGGTCACCGCCGCAGCCGCCGCCTCGAGGTCCGGGAGCCCGCTTCGGTCGACTGGAAGCACGGTGACCTTGCGGCCGCCGGCGCGCAGGGCGAGGGCGAGGTCGAGCACGCAGGGGTGCTCGACGGCGGTGACCACGAGCTCCCCCCGGCCGGCCGATGACGCGCCGAGCACCCCGCGGAGGGCGAGGGCGGCCGACTCGGTGCCGCCGGAGGTGAAGACGATCTCGCCCGGGCCCGCGCCGAGGGCGAGCGCCACCTCGCCCCGGGCGCGGTCGAGGAGGTCGCGGGCCGCTCGCCCGGCGGCGTGCACCGAGGCGGGGTTGCCGAAGGTCTCGAGGGCCGACACCACCGCCGCCCTCCCTTCCGGGCGCAGGGGCGTGATGGCGTTGTGGTCGACGTAGATCACCCTCTACCGTCCTCGCGTCATACGATGTGCTTGCCCTTCTTTGCGCGGACCCCGAACTCGCGCAGGAAGCGAGCGACGAGCTCCTGCTCGAGCCGGTAGCGGGCCGAGGGGACGAGGCCGCGCAGGGGAAGCCGCGCGCCGGCCATCGAGCCGTGCCCGCCCGCCGAGCCCCCCTTCTCCTCGATCACTTCGCGGATGAGCCGCCCGGCGTTCATGCGCCGGTCGCTGGTGCGCAGGGAGAAGTAGAGGTGGCCCTCGTACTCCCCGTAGGCGAGGGACCACTTCACTTCCTCGAGGAACAGGAAGCGCTCGGCCACCTCGGCCACCATGTCCGGGGCGTAGATCTCGGCGAGGTTGCAGACCACCGCGTGGTCGTAGACCAGGGCCTTCTCGATGGCGGTGTGGTAGAGCTGGAAATACTCGATGGGGAGCCTGGGGTGCTCGATCTCGGCGAGCGCCTCCTTGTCCACCATCGGGAACAGCCACAGGTAGGCGTCCACGTCGGCGGCGGTGGTCTGGCGCCCGAGGTCGCGCGTGTCGGCCTTGATGCCATAGTAGAGGGCGGTGGCGATGGCGGGGGGCATCTCGAGCCCGCTCGCCCGGAAGTACTCCACCACCACCGTGCTCGTGGCGCCGATCTCCCCGCCCACGTCGGCGATGGGGGCGAGGCGCGTCTCCGGGCGCTCCGGGTGGTGGTCGATGACCACGTCGGGGAAGTGGCGGGCCGGGAGCGAGTGGTTGCCCTGCTCGGGCTGGGTGTCGACCATGCAGATGAGGTCGTACTCCTCGAAGACCACCCGCGCGATGGGGACGACCGGGAGCTTCAGCACCCGCACCAGGGCGCGGTTCTCGGCGCGGCCGACGATGCCGCCGTAGGCGACCACGCTCTCGACCTCGGCCATCCGCTGCAGGATGTACCCGAGGGCCACCGCCGAGGCCATCGAGTCCGGGTCGGGGTTGTCGTGGGTGAGGACCAGCGCCCGCCGGTGCCCGCGGGCGTACTGGATGAGCCGCTCGAGCTTGAGGCGCTGCGGGTTGCCGGCCTTCGAGCGCAAGAGCGTCATGCGCGGGGAAGGCGGGGGAGCGGCGCGGTGCGCGCGCTCCGAGGACCTTGGAGAGAGGGGCATGCGGAGGGCGGCTTTCATCGAAGCAGCGACCTCAAGACCGCCAGGTTCTCCCGGAAGCGGAGATCCGTCTCGAGGAATCCGGGCAGATGGGCGAACCGCCGGTCGTTCACGAGCAGGCGGAAGGGCGTGAGGCCGAGCGTGCCGTCGCCGAGGTGCTCGTGCCGGTCGACCCGGCAGCCGAGCGGATTCTTGCAGTCGTTGAGGTGGAAAGCCTCGACGTGCTTCAGGCCGACCACCCGGTCGAGCTCGCGGAAGATGGCCTCGTAGCCCTCGGGGGTGGTGAGGTCATAGCCGGCGGCGTGGACGTGGCAGGTGTCGACGCACACCCCCACCCGCCGGCGGTGCGGCGAGGGCACCCCCAGGCGGATGGCGGCCAGCTGCTCGAAGCGCCAGCCGAGGTTCGTGCCCTGGCCGGCGGTGGTCTCGATGAGGAGGCGGGCCCGGCCAGGCACCCGCTCGAGCGCGCAGGCCATCCCCTCGGCCACGAGGCGCAGGCCCTCCTTCTCCTTGCGGTGGCTGCCGGGGTGGAAGACGAGCCACGCGATCCCGAGCTGCTCGCAGCGCGAGAGCTCGTCCTCGAGGGTGTCCCAGCTCTTGCGGCGGATGGCGCGGTCCTCGCTGCAGAGGTTCACGAGGTACGAGGAGTGGGCCGCGACGGGCTTGGAGGTCCGCCGCGACTCGGCGCGGAAGCGCTCGACCTCCTCGGCCGGGAAGGGCTTGGCGGCCCAGCCGCGCACGTTGCGGGTGAAGATCTGAAGGCAATCCGCACCGTCGGCCTCGGCCCGCGCGAACGCCGTGGAAACCCCACCCGAAACGCCCTCATGCGCCCCAAGGATCATGGAAGCGGCCTTCTATACAATAGCCGCCCCCTGCGTCGCCACGTCCCTCGGGTCTAGCGGCGATCTCCAAGAAATATCGTCATTTTTCAGGTTCTTGCGCCTGGCGTGGCGCTGTCCTCTGCGAGCGCTGGTAGCCCCATAAGGGTTATTCTCCGGGAGCGGACTCGGCAGGGGAGCGAGCCGGGGAGGCCGCGGAGCCCCGGCGACGGGAGGGCGGGGTATCCCTCTCCCCGGGAGGCGGCGGGAGCGCGAGGGTGGAGCGGGCGGGAGCCCTGCTCTCCTAGCGAGAGGCCCGCTTGGCGCGCGCGGCGAGGGCGTGCCGGAAGAGCTTCTCGCCGTTCGCGATGCCGTTCTCCATGGACTCCATCATGAGCTCGCGCAGCGAGGTCTCGGGCTGCTTCAAAGACTCGTAATAGCGCTGGCGGTCGATCGTGTGGATGATGCAGGGCTGGTAGCCGCCGTGGATGAGGAGCAGGTTCGCGAGCAGGCGCGCGATCTTTCCCGAGCCTTCGGTGTAGGGATACACCTGCATGAAACCGTGCTGCAGCTTGGAGGCCTTCTGGATCGGGTGGGAGGAGCGGAACTCCGCCGACTCGCACCACTCGAGGAGCTTCGTGAGCTGGGCGACGATGCGGGCCGGCTGGGCGATCTCGTGGAAATAGGCGCGGTGGAGCGGGATCTCCTTGCGGAAATCGGCCGAGGCGCGCGCCTCGATGCCGGCGTGAATGGTCTCGTTCAGCTTCTTCACGAGGGCGAGGGAGACCTTCGGCTTCTTCCCGGCCGCCTCGGCGCGGATGAGGTCGATGGCCGCCTTGAAGTTGCGGATGTCGCGGAACGCGCTCACGGCCGAGGCCTCGGTGACCGGCTGGTTCGCGAGGGCCAGCTCGAGCTCCTGGCCGCTGTAGACCACCCCTTCGAGCGCGCTCTCATGGTAGATCCAGGAGAGTTCGTATTTCCTCAAAAATTCCCGCGCGAGGAGCGGCTCCTCCCGGAGCAGCTCCGCGAGATCCTGAGTGCGATCCTCTAGATCGAGATAACGGCTCCGCATCGCATCCCTCTTGTTGAAAACTCGTCCTGGATCTTCGCTGCAGGTGAGGTCTTCAGGCGTAAGCCACTGAAAAACCTGTATTATTGCCTGCCGAAAATTTTGCGGACTGTACTCAAAGCCGCGCCAGAGGTCAATCTTTTGACCGCGCTGTAGAACAGGCGGGGTCAAAATTTCTTCCGGGAAAGAAACCGATTGGGCCATTTCAGGCCCAAGAGGGTCGCTCCGCGCGAGGGCTCTCGCCCTCGGCCCGGGCCCGGACGCTCTCAGAAGAAGGGCGCCGCCCTCAGTAATAGGTGAGCCACTCCCGGTAGCGCGGCTCGTCGCCGCGGACGGCCCTGAAGTAAGTCTCCTGGATCTTCTTCGTCACCGGGCCGGGCGACCCGGTGCCGATGCGCCGGTTGTCGACCTCCCGGACGGGGGTGATCTCGGCCGCCGTGCCGGTCATGAAGAGTTCCTCCGCGATGTACATCCCGTCGCGGGTGAACTTCTGCTCCACCACCGGGATGCCCTGGTCCTTCGCGATGCGGAGCACGCAGTCGCGCGTGATGCCGCCGAGCACGGGGGAGGAGAGCGGTGGGGTCACGATGGCCCCGTTGGCGACGATGAAGAGGTTCTCCCCCGAGCCCTCGGCCACGTAGCCGTCGGTGTCGAGCAGGATGGCCTCCTCGTAACCCGCCAGCACGGCCTCGCGGTTCGCGAGGAACGAGTTCACGTACTGGCCGCTCACCTTGGCCCGCACCATGTTCACGTTCACGTGCATGCGGGTGAAGGAAGAGACCTTGGCCCGGATGCCCTTCTTCAGGCCCTCGTCCGAAAGGTAGGCTCCCCACGGCCAGGTGGCGATGGCGACCTGGACGGGGTTCACCGCCCCGACCCCCATGTTGCCGTAACCGAAGAAGGCGAGCGGCCGGATGTACCCCTCGAGCTGCCGGTTCACCTTGAGCGTCTCGAGGCAGGCCTCGCGCAGCCGCTCGACGGGATACGGGATCTCCATGAGGATGATGTGGGCCGAGTCGTAGAGCCGCTGCAGGTGCTCGCGGAGCCGGAAGACGGCCGAGCGGCCGTCGGAGGTCTTGTAGGCCCGCACGCCCTCGAAGACTCCCACCCCGTAGTGGAGGGTGTGGGTGAGGACGTGCACCTGGGCGTCGTCCCAGTTGACGAGCTTGCCGTCGAGCCAGATCTTGTCGGCCTTGTTCATGGAGGGCGCCCCTCGGGAAAGGAAGTTTGGCCGAAGATGCACCAAGGAGAGAGCGGTTTCAACGGCACACGCCCCGGGGTCCCCGGGCGGCCGGGGATCAAGGCCTTCCCCCCACGAATTCCCCCAGCGTTCCACGGGCTTCACCCCTCTCGTCGGCGCGGCCGCGCCGACGAGGACCTCCCCGCCCGCCTCCTCGAGCGCCCGCCCGACCGCTCGCCAAACCCCGGCGCGCCTCGGGGGCGTGGGCTCGCCCCGCACCGGTTTGGCTTCTCTGGGGAGAGGAGCGGAGAGGCGCCGCGGGGCCTTCAGGTGAGGCCCGGCTCCATCACCCGGACCGGGAGCACCATGGCGTTCAGGCCCGCGAACTGCAGCCGCCGCTGCAACTGGTAGGCGGTCTCGTTGTGCAGCAGGCGCTGGTACCAGCGCTCCTGCTCGAACACGAGCTTGCCCGCAAAGAACAGGGCTCGCGGGAACTCCCGGCTCACCGCCAGGCACAGCTGCTCGGCCTCGACGACCGCCTCGGTCCCGACCGCCAGCCGGTAGTCGGCCGCCAGGCCGAGCCGGCCGGCGAGGTCGACGTAGCGGCGCAGGTTCCCCTCGGTCTGCTCGCGCACCGCCTCCACCTCGGCGACCCCCTTCATGGTGGCGGAGTCGATGACGCCCACCGAGAGGAAGACGAAGTTCTTGTAGTAGCCGGGGAAGAGCCGCTGGATGGTGAGCACCTGGTGGATACCGAGGCCCGAGTAGGCG
>DATJVF010000038.1:0-2282 GCA_035501995.1 Anaeromyxobacteraceae bacterium | reverse complement strand
CCCCCAGGCCCACCTGCATGGGGGCGGGGTTGCTGCCGCCGCGGGCGTCGGGGGCGCCGGCTCCGCGCACCGTGTCGGAGAGCAGATCCTCGAACTCCGGCCGCTGCGCCTTGTAGCCGGTGGTGCTGGCGTTGGCGAGGTTGTTGGCGATCACGTCCATGCTGAGCTGCTGGGCGTCCATCCCGGTGGCTGCGGTGTAGAGGCTGCGGAGCATGGTCCGTCCTTTCGGCTAGCGCACTCGCCCGAGATCGGAGCCGTGCTGGTCGAGGCTGCGGTAGGTCTGCAGGGCCTGCATCGAGGCGTCGAAGTGGCGCTGGGCGCTGATGAGCTGGACCATCCCGTCGAGCGGGCTCGCGTTGCTGAGCTCGACCTGGCCGGTGCGGACCCGGCCGCCCGCTACCGGCTGGGCGCGGCCTCCCGCGCCGGGGACGTAGAGCGACCGGCCGACCCGGTCCACGGCGCCGGAGAGCTGGTAGAGGCCGAGCTGTCCCACCGTGAAGCCGCCGGCCTCGACGGCGCCCTCGCCGGTGATGCGGGGGGCGGCGCCGGGCGGGATGGAGACTTGGGCGCCGTTCACGTCGAGGACCGGCCGGCCGCCCTGGACCAGGCGCCGGCCGGCGTCCACCGTCAGGTGGCCGTCGCGGGTGTAGGCCCTGGTCCCGTCGGCGTTCTGCACGGCCAGGAAGGCTCCGTCCTCCGGCAGGACGTCGAGGGCGTTGCCGGTCTGGGCGACCGCGCCCGGGCGGACGTCCACCTGGGTGGCCACCGCGGCCGGGTAGGACTTGTCGGCCGCCCCGCTCGCGGGCAGGAAGGCCTCGAAGGCGGGGCGGGACGCCTTGTACCCGGGGGTCTGGGCGTTGGCCAGGTTGTCGGCCACGGCGTCGAGCTGCTCGCTGCGCGCCGCCGCACCGCACATGGTCACGTAGATGCCGTCAGCCATCTGACCTCCCGTCCCCCTAGAAGCAAACTGGGGGCCAACGCGGTGTTCGGCTTTTCAGGGGGTTGGGCGGCGCCACCGTCAGAGGTCCGGCGCCGAGGGCGCGTAAGGCTCGGGAGAGGCCGCGACGCTCGCGCCGCGCCGCGACGGGGTCACGACGCGCCCCCACGAAAGGAAGGGGACCTGGCCCGCGCTTCGCACGCGAGGCGTCCGGGATCCGCCCGCCTGGGAGACATGTCATGACACCGAGGACACGGCTCGACAAGGTGGTACAGGTCCGCGAGCGCAAGGAGGACGGCGCCCTCTCCGCCCTGGCAGAGGCCCGCGCCGCCACCGAGCTCGCCGCGGGCCGGCTCTCCCGGGCGAGGGAGGTCGCCAAGGCCGACCGCCGCGCGAAGGGGCCCGTCGAGCTGTGGCAGGTGGACGAGCTCGCCCGCCGCCGCGCGCTGCAGGGGGTCAAGGCGGCCGAGCAGGATCTCCTCCGGGCCAAGGAAGGCGAGCTCGCCGCGCGCGACGGCTACGTGGAGGCTCGCAAGGCGCGCGAGGTCGTGGGGCGGATCCAGGAACGGCGCCGCGCCGAGATCGTCGCCGACCTCGAGAAGCGGGACCAGCGCGGCACCGACGAGGTCGCGACGCGGACCTTCAACGCGTCCCGGTAGCGGTGGCCTGCGCGGGGACCGGACCCTCCAGGTTCCCGACAGGGTGAGCCTCACGCCGCAGCCGCCGGCGGATGGAGCTCGCGCAAGAGGCGCGCCAACCGTTTCGCTCCCCGCCGCAGGAGCCAGAGCTCGAGGCCTCGTTCGCGACGCCGCTCGCCCGACACCGCGGAGTCGAGCTCGTGGCTGGACCGGGCCGCGCAGAGCTCGGTCGCGAGGCGTTCCACCTTGAGGCAGCGGGTGCGTGGGGGTGGACCACCGCGACGTCTCTCGAGCGACTTGGCGAAGGCATCGTCCCCGCGCCGAGGCGCGCAGCCGCCGCCCGGCGGGGCGATGACCACCCCCGGATCGAGAGGCGCCCGCGCTTCGCCGAAGCACCCGTCGAGCCCGGCTCGGTCGGAGCACTCGAAGAACCGTTCCACGTCCGAGGGCTCGGGTCTCACGGGGCCTGCCGCTCTCTTCCGAGGTGGGCGGGGAGCGTTGGCCCACCTTGTGAGGAGGGCGCGCCTTCGAGTTCGGTCGCGATCGCGGTCCGGCGAGCGGCGGGGGCGCCGCGCGGCCCGGCCCTCAGTCGGGGTCGAGCCGGGCGCGGAGCTGCGCCAGCGCATCCCCGTGGAGCTGACACACCCGCGGCTCGGAGACCTCCAGCACCTTGGCGATCTCGCGGTAGGTGAACCCCTCTACGTAGT
>DATJVF010000037.1:0-5344 GCA_035501995.1 Anaeromyxobacteraceae bacterium | reverse complement strand
CAGTACCTGCGCCCCTCGGCCTGGCACCTCCCGGTGGTCGAGTGGGTGACGCCCGAGCGGTTCCTGGCCTACCGCCGGATGGGTGAGGCCGAGGGCTTCCGCTACGTGGCGAGCGGCCCCCTCGTCCGCTCCAGCTACCGGGCCGCCGAGCTGTTCCTCCGGGGCGAGATCGCGTCGCGCCGTCGCGGTCCCTGACAGGAAAGGGGGAGGGGATGCGCGAGGAGCCCGAGGTCGGTCGGCGGTCGCGCAACGGCACCGGGCGTCGCGCCGCCGAGGAGCGGCCGAGGAGCGAGCCCTTTCCGCTCCTCGCCCGCTTGGACGAGGACGGCGGCGTGGAGGGCGAGGTGGGCCTCGCCGACGAGGCCTTGCTGGCGCTCTACCGGCTCATGGTCCTGAACCGGCAGCTCGACGAGCGCATGATCACCTTGCAGCGCCAGGGACGGATCGGATTCTACGTCGGCTCGATCGGGGAGGAGGCGGCGGTCCTGGGGGCCGCGCACGCCATGGCCCCGACGGACTGGATCTTCCCGGCCTACCGCGAGCACGGGGCGGCGCTGCTGCGGGGGCTGCCGCTCGCTACCTTCGTCTGCGACCTGCTCGGCAACGCCGGCGACCTCGTGCTCGGGCACCAGATGCCCTGCCACGAGGCCTACCGCCCGGGCCACGTGGTCTCCATCAGCTCGCCCATCGGGACCCAGATCCCCCAGGCAGTGGGGGCGGCCTGGGCGGCGCGCATCCGCGGCGCCGAGATGGTCTCGCTCGTCTACTTCGGCGCCGGGGCCACGAGCTGCGCGGACTTCCACGCCGGCCTCAACTTCGCCGGGGTCCACCGGGTCCCGGTGGTGTTCGCCTGCCGCAACAACGGCTGGGCCATAAGCCTCCCCCGCGAGCGGCAGACCGCCTCGGGTACCCTGGCCCAGAAGGCGCTCGCCTACGGCCTTCACGGAGAACGCGTGGACGGCAACGACCTCATCGCCGTGCACGAGGCCACCGCCCGCGCCCGGGCGCGGGCGGCCGAGGGGGAAGGGCCCACCCTGCTCGAGCTCGTGACCTACCGCCTCGAGGGGCACTCCACCTCCGACGACCCGCGCTCCTACCGCCCCGCCGAGCTCGTCGAACCCTGGCGCAAGAAGGACCCCATCCTGCGCCTCGGCCGCCTGCTCGAGCGCCGCGGCCTCCTCGGCGAGGAGGCGGCCGAGAAGCTCCTCAAGGAGGTGCGCGACGAGATCCAGCGAGCGGTGAAGGAGGCCGAAGCCTTTGCCCCCAAGCCGCCGCTCGAGACCCTCTTCCAGGGCGTCTACGCCGAGCCGCTCTTCCAGCAGCGCGAGCAGCTCGAGGAGCTGAAGGCCTTCCTCCAGGGAGAGCCCCCCCCTCGCGGGCGGAGCTAGCGCCGGGATGCCGACCCTGAACCTCCTCCAGGCCGTGAACGACGCCTTGCGGGTCGAGATGCGGCGCGACCCCGACGTGGTGGTCCTGGGCGAGGACGTCGGCACCTTCGGCGGGGTGTTCCGGGCCACCCAGGGCCTCTACCAGGAGTTCGGCGCCGAGCGGGTCATCGACACCCCGCTCGCCGAGAACGGCATCGTCGGGACCGCGCTCGGCATGGCCCTCTACGGGCTCAAGCCGGTACCCGAGATCCAGTTCGCCGACTTCATCTTCCCGGCCATGGACCAGATCGTGAACGAGGTGGCGAAGTACCGCTACCGGTCGGGCGGGCAGTTTGGATGCCCGCTCGTCATCCGCGCTCCCTACGGCGGCGGGATCCGCGGGGGCCACTACCACTCCCAGTCCCCGGAGGCCCACTTCATCCACACCGCCGGCCTGAAGGTGGTCGTCCCCGCCACCCCCGCCGACGCCAAGGGCCTGCTCGCGAGCGCCATCCGCGACCCCGACCCGGTGCTGTTTTTCGAGCCCAAGCGCGTCTACCGCGCCGCCCAGGGCGAGGTGCCCGAGGGCGACTACGCCATCCCCCTCGGGAAGGCCCGGGTGACACGGCCGGGCGAGGAGGTGACGCTCATCGCCTGGGGCTCGATGTGGCACGAGGCCGACGAGGCCGCCCGCGAGGCCGAGCGGGAGGGTCTCGACTGCGAGGTCCTCGACCTGCGCTCGCTGCAGCCCCTCGACCTCGAGGCCATCGTCGCCTCGGTCCGGAAGACCGGGCGGGCGGTGGTGGTCCACGAGGCGCCGCGCACCTGCGGGTTCGGCGCCGAGCTCGTCGCGCTCATCCAAGAGCGCTGCTTCCTCTCGCTCGAGGCGCCGGTCACCCGCGTGACGGGCTTCGACACCCCCTTCCCCTACACCCTCGAGAGCGAGTACCTCCCGCGGGCGCCGCGCATCCTGCACGCGCTGCGGGCGGTGGCCCGCTACTAACCCCTGAAGAGCCCGCCGAGGTGCGACGAGATGGCGTACGCGTTCATCCTGCCCGACATCGGCGAAGGGGTGGTGGAGGCCGAGGTCGCGAGGTGGTTCGTGAAGGAAGGCGACCTCGTGCACGAGGACCAGCCCCTCGTCGAGGTCATGACCGACAAGGCGACGGTGACCATCCCATCCCCGCGGCCGGGGCGGGTGACGCGGCTCTGCTACGCCGAGGGCGAGAAGGCGCGCGTGAACGCCCCCCTCCTCGAGATCGAGAGCGAGGGGGAGGCGGGGGCGGCCGCGCCGGCGAGCGCGCCAGCGGCCGGCCCCACCCCCACCGACCCCGGCGAGGCGCCCCAAGGCCGGCCCGGGCGCCCGAGGGTCCTCGCCACCCCCGCCGTGCGGGCGAAGGCGCGCACGCTCGGGCTCGACCTTCTCGCCGTACCCGGCAGCGGAGAGGGCGGGCGGGTCCTCCTCGAGGATCTGCAGAAGGCCCGCGACGGGCGCCCCGCCCCGGCCCCGCCGGCGAACCCGGCGTCCCCGCCCGCCGCCGAGGGCGACGAGGTCCTCCCCCTGCGCGGCGTGCGCCGCCTCATCGCCGAGCGGATGGCCCTCTCGAAGCGCACCGCCGCCCATTTCACCTTCGTGGAGCAGGTCGACGTCACCGAGCTCGTCAAGGTGAAGGAGCGCATGGCGGCAGCCGCCGAGGCGAGCGGGGTCAAGGTCACCTACCTGCCCTTCATCGTGAAGGCGGTGGTGGCCGCCCTGAAGAAGCACCCCTGGCTGAACGCCACCCTCGACGAGGCGCGCCAGGAGATCCGGCTCCGGCGCGACTACCACATCGGCCTCGCCTCGGCCACGCCCGAGGGCCTGCTCGTCCCCGTCCTGCGCCATGCCGACCGGCTGTCGCTCCTCGACCTCGCCCGCGAGATCGAGCGGCTCAAGGCGGAGACCAAGGAGGGTCGGGCCCGGCGCGAGGACCTGGGCGGCTCGACCTTCACGGTCACCAGCCTCGGGGCGCAGGGCGGCCTGTTCGCCACCCCCATCATCAACTTTCCCGAGGTGGCCATCCTGGGCGTCCACCGCATCCGGCCCACCCCAGTGGTGAGGGAAGGGCAGGTGGTCGCCCGCGACGTCCTCCACCTCTCCCTGTCCTTCGACCACCGGGTGGTGGACGGCCAGGTGGGGGCGGCCTTCGCCTACGCGCTCGTGGCCTACCTCGAGGACCCGAACCTCATCTTCATGGAGCTCGTCTGACCGCTCGTCCCAGGACCCTCCCGGCGCGATTTAGCGCTCGCCCGGCCCGGGCACCCGTTATATGAGGGCCTGTCCGCGGCCATTCACGGAGGGGCGCTGTCATGACGACGAAGAGGTTCGACGCGGTCGTGATCGGGGGAGGGCCAGGCGGCTACGTGGCGGCCATCCGCCTCGCCCAGCTCGGCAAGAAGACGGCGCTCGTCGATCGCGAGGCCCTCGGCGGCGTGTGCCTCAACTGGGGCTGCATCCCTTCCAAGGCGCTCATCGCCGCCGCCAACCTGGTGGAGGACCTGCGCGGGGCCGCCGAGCGCGGCATCACCGGCGAGGTCCGGGTCGACCTCGACCGGCTGCGCGCTTTCAAGAACGAGGTGGTGAAGAAGCTCGTCGGCGGGGTCGGGCTCCTCGAGAAGGGGAACGGAGTCGAGGTCCTGAAGGGCACGGCGCGCTTCCTCGGGCCGAGCTCCCTCGAGGTGGAGGGCCCCGAGAAGCTCGTGCTCGAGGCGCCCGCCTTCGTGCTCGCCACCGGCGCGCGCCCCGTCGAGATCCGCGGCTTCGAGTTCGACGGCCGGGACGTCTGGAGCGCCAAGGAGGCCGTCGACCTGCCCGAGGTCCCGCGGCGGCTCTTGGTCATCGGCGGCGGCGTCATCGGCCTCGAGCTCGGCACGGTCTACGCGAAGCTCGGCTCGAAGCTCACCGTGGTGGAGGCGCTCCCGGACCTCCTCACCGGGAGCGACCCCGAGGCGGTGCGGGTGGTGAAGAAAGGGCTGCGCCAGCGCGGCGTCACCGTGCACCTGTCCGCCGCGGCGAGGAAGCTCGAGCGGACGGGGGGCGAGCTCGTGGTCCACGTCGAGGTGGAGGGCAAGGCCGAGCTCATCCCCTGCGACAAGGTGCTGGTGGCGGTGGGCTTCCGCCCGAACCACGAGCAGCTGGGCCTCGAGCAGGCCGGGGTCAAGGTCGGGCCGAAGGGCTTCGTGGAGGTGAACGAGCGCCTGCAGACGAGCACCCCCTCCATCTACTGCATCGGCGATCTGGCCGGGCCGCCCCTGCTCGCCCACAAGGCCTCCAAGGAGGGCGAGATCGCGGCCGAGGTCATCGCCGGCAGGAAGTCGGTGCGCGACTGGGTGGCCATGCCGGCCGCCATCTTCACCGACCCGGAGGTGGCGGGGGTCGGGCTGTCCGAGGCCGAGGCGCGCGCCCAGGGCTACGACCCGGTGGTGGGGAAGTTCGCCTTCTCGGCGCTGGGGCGGGCGCTCGCCATCGGGCACACCGAGGGGTTCGCCAAGGTGGTGATGGACCGGTCCTCGAAGCTCCTCCTCGGCGCGACCTTCGTCGGTCCCGAGGCCTCCGACCTCGTCGCCGAGGCCGCCCTGGCGCTCGAGATGGGCGCCTACGTCGAGGACGTGGCCCTCACCGTTCACGCCCACCCTACCTTGCCCGAGGCCTTCATGGAGGCCTGCAAGGCGGCGCTCGGCGAGGCCATCCACGCGCTCAACCGGCCCGAGCGCACGCGCAAGGGGGCCTCGAACGACGCGGCCGCCCCAGCCTAGGGGGCGGCGCGCGGTGCCCGAGGAGGCGGAGGGCATGGGCCCAAGAGCGCTCCGGGTCCACCGGCTCGGCCGGGTGGAGTACCAGGACGGCCTCGACCTCATGGCCCGCGCCGCCGAGGCGGTGCGGGCCGGGTCGCCGCCCGACACCGACCACCTGTTCTTGCTCGAGCACCCGAAGGTGGTGA
>DATJVF010000036.1:0-5855 GCA_035501995.1 Anaeromyxobacteraceae bacterium | reverse complement strand
CTACAAACCGCGTGAACTGGAAGCTCTGCGCCGTCCCACGCGGGTTGATGTTTCTCTCGCGACGATCCTCGCGTCGCGACCGGCGCCCGTTCTTGCCATGAGCTCGAGGGACAGGAGCGGGCGCTCCTTGTAGTTCACCTGCCCGTCGGCCTTCTCGGGGTAGAGTGGTTCCCAGGGACTCTGCAAACCCGGCTCGGCTCGCCCAACGCCCCTGCCAGCAGCATCGTGAGGACGGCCGACGGCCTGCAGCTCTTCCCAGGAGGTGGTACGGCCGAGGCTGAACCAAACGCGCCACACCTGAACGCGAAGGGTGGGTGCGCGCTCGGCGCCACGTCGAGGTCCGGGCTGGTGCTCGTGAGGGGCCTCTCCAGTTCGTCACCCTTGCTGACGGCGTCGGCGGCCTTGGCCAGCCCCGAGAGCGCCTCAGCGTGCGGCCGGTGGTGAACCAGATCACCAAGCCGAAGAGGGTCACCATCGCCGCGGCCACGCCGCCGGCCGTGATGGCCAGCTGGCGGAAGGACTGGAAGAACTCCTCCTGCTTCACACCTACGTACAGTACGCCCGTGGTGCGGCCTTCTGAGTCCCGGATGGGATCGTAGGCGGTGAAGTAGGGAACTCCCAAGATGTCCGCCTCGCTCATCACCCATCCGAGTGGTGGCCTCGCCTCTTTCCTCGGGCTCCGGGCCTGGCGTCCTCGAGGATGCCAAGAGCGTACGCTCAGAAGGAGACCCGGGCCGGCGCTCCGCGCCGGGCGCGACGGCCGTTCCGTGCTACAGAGGGCTGGGCGCCCCGGTCCACCGAGCCACGGTGCGCTCGTGAACCACCCGGCCGGCCGGAGGGGAGATGTACCTCGGCCTCGACATCGGAACCACCGCCACCAAGGCCCTCCTCGTCGACGCCCGGCAGGCCACGGTGGCCTCGGCGAGCGTCGCCTACGAGGTGAGCGCGCCGGCCGCGGGCGTAAGCGAGATCGACCCGCGGGCCTGGCTCGAGGCGGTGCGCTCTGCGGTGGGCCAGTTGCGGCGGGAGGCCTCTCGGGAACTCGCTTCCGCAAGGGCCATCGGCCTCTCCGGGCAGATGCACAGCCTCGTGACGCTCGACGCGCGGCGCGAGCCCGCTCGCCCCGCCATCCTCTGGAACGACGCGCGCGGAGAGGCCGAGTCCCTTGCGCTCGGCGCCGACGTCCCGGAGATCGGCCCTTTGACGGGCATCCTCCCCATGCCGAGCTTCACGGCCTCGAAGCTCCTCTGGCTGCGCCAGCACCGGCGCGAGGAGTTCGAGCGGATCGCGCACGTGCTCTGGCCCAAGGACTTCGTGCGCCACTGGCTGACCGGCGAGCTCGCCACCGACGCCTCCGACGCGGCCGGTTCCCAGCTCTTCGATCAGAGCCGACGGCTGTGGGCCGATCGGGTGCTCGACTACCTAGGGCTCGACCGCCGCCAGCTTCCACAGCTCCTCGAGGGGACGGAGATCTCGGGTAGGCTGCTCCCGGCCGTGGCGGAGGAGCTGGGCCTGCCGGCCGGCATCCCGGTGGCGGCCGGCGGGGGCGACTCGGCCACCGCCGCCCTCGGCCTGGGCTGCGTCCGGGCCGGCAGGGGCTACATCTCCCTGGGAACCGGGGCGGTGTTCGTCGCCGCAGAGGAATCGTACCGGCCGACGCCCGAGACGCTGGTGCACGCCTTCGCGCACTGCGTACCGGCGCGCTGGTACCGCATGGCGGCGATGCTGAACGGCGCGAGCTGCCTCGCCTGGGTCGCGCGCCTGTGCCACGAGCCGGACCTCGAGGCCCTCCTCGGCCGCGTCGAGGCGCGCGGCCGAGGACCCGGCCAGATCCTGTTCCAGCCGTACCTGCGTGGCGAGCGCACCCCCCACAACGACGTGTCGGCGCGGGGGGCCCTCATCGGGCTCGACGCCGCGAGCGACTCGGTCGACCTCGCCAGGGCGGTCCTCGAAGGCGTGGCCTACTCGCTGCGCCTCGCGCAGGACCTCATCACCTCGAGCGCGGAGCCGCTCACCTTCGTGGGCCTGGTCGGCGGCGGAGCCCGCAGCCCACTGTGGAGCGAGCTCATCGCCTCGGTTCTCGGCCGGCCCCTCGCCATCGTCGCCGACGCCGACTACGTGGCCGCCCTCGGCGCCGCGCGCCTCGCCATGGTGGCAACCGGGGCGGCCCGCCTCGCGGACCTGGCGTCGCCGCGGTCGGTGGTCCGCACCGTCCACCCGGACGAGGAGAGGGCGCCGGCCTACGCCGAACGCTTCTTGGCCTTCAAGGAGGTCTACCCGGCTCTCCGGCCGCTGACGCGGGACCCGAGCGCCGCCCCCCTACCCGGCTCCGCGCCTGCGCTCTTCTCGCCTAACCCAGGGCCTTCTTGATCTTCGGGATGGCGCTCTTCGCGTAGTAGCTGCAGACGCCCTTCTTGGCGGCAGGGGCGAGTTTGAGGGCCGCGATGGCCTTCTTCACCTTGGCGTCGGAGACCTTCAGCTCGGCGGCGATCTTCGCGGCGGTGAGAAGGTCGGTCGGATTGGGCATGGGGACATGATACGCCCTCCCGGAGGCCATCAGGCCCCGAGGTCACCGCGAGCTCCCCCGCCCGCAGGAGGGACCGCCGGGGTAAATGCCTCCGGAGGAAGCGACCGCGGGCCGAGGGTGGTCAGGTTACGGCCGGCGCGAGCACCCGCGCGATGGTGCGGGTCAGCTCGGAGACCTCGACGGGCTTCTCGAGCACGGCGGCGGCGCCCGCGAGCCCGGAGGTCGGGACGTTGCCGGAGACCACGATGACGGGCGGGCTCGCCGGGTCGCCCCGCAGCTCGGCCAGCACCTCGGTCCCGGGCATGCCCGGCATCGAGAGATCGAGCAGCACCACGTCGAAGCGCTCGGCGCGGACCCGGGAGAGGCCCTCGTGGCCGTCGCCCGCGCCCGCCACCTCGGCCCCCAGCGCCCGCAGCTGCCGGAACATGGCGGCTCGCACGAGGGGTTCGTCGTCCACCACCAGGACCTTCCGCCCGGCGAGGGTGAGCCCACCGCGCGAGGCCGGCTCGGCGCCGGCTCCCACGGCGACGAGGGGTAGCTCGAGGGTGAAGGTGCTTCCCTCCCCGACCTGCGAAGTGCAGGTGATGCGGCCGCCCAGGTCCCTCACGATGCCGTAGGCGGTGGCGAGGCCGAGGCCGGTGCCGAGCCCCGGTCCCTTGGTGGTGAAGAAGGGCTCGCCGAGCCGCGCGAGCGTGGCCGGGCTCATGCCGCACCCGTTGTCGGCCACGCGGACGACGAGGTGGTGGGACGATGGGCCCGGGGTCCCTGGCACCGGGCCCTCGCCCTCTAGGGCCTCCACGCTGAGCTCGGGAGCTGGCCGGCCCGAGAGGGCGTCTCGGGCGTTGATGCACAGGTTGAGGAGCATGTGGTGCAGGTGCCCGGGCGGCGCCAGCACGATCGCGTGGGCGGGCTTGATCGCTCGCCCGATGCGGATCTGGCGATCGAAGGTGCTCCGGCACACCCTGAGCACGGTGTCGAGGACGGTCACCGCGTCGACCCGCTCGCGCCGCACGTCGCGCTCCCGCCGCGCCACCAGGGTGAGCTGGCGCGCGAGGTCGGCGGCGCTCTTGGCCGCCTGGAGGGCATCCTCCAGGGCATGGCGCGCACCGTCGAGCGCGCAGGCCTCCGGGGGCCTCGCCTCGGTGAGGACCTCGTCGAGGCACCACTGCAGGTTGGGCAGGATGGCCGCCAGGGCGTTGCTGAAGTTGTGGGCGATGCCGGCCGCCAGGTCGCCCATGGCGTCCATGCGCTGCGAGTGTCGCACCGCCTCGGCGAGGCGCTTCTCCTCGGTCACGTCCCGGGCGGCCGCCACCACCACCCGCTCGCCCGCCAGCTCGGCGGTGCGGGCGCTCACCTGCACGTCCACCGCCGCACCGTCGCGCCGGCTGGCTCGGAGCTCGACGCCGCGCAGCTCGCCCTCGCGACGCAGCCGCTCGACGAGCTCGCCCGCCAGCCGGGGCAGCCCGGTGTTGGGGAGCGGCTGCTGAAGTACTTCCTCGCGTTTCCAGCCGAAGGTCCTCTCGAAGCCCGGGTTCACGTCGAGGATGGTCTGGTCGCTCGCCCGCAGGAGGGCGATGCCCTCCGGAACCGTGTCGAAGATCCCGCGGAAGCGCTCCTCGCTTCCCCGCAGCTCGGCCTGGGCCCGCTCGAGGGCGGCGTGCTTCTCGGCCACCTCGCGCTCGCGCAGGAGGGACTCGTCGAGGCGCACCTCGAGGAGGAACGAGCGCATGCTCCAGTGGGCGGCCACCAGCACGAGGAGCAGCACCGCCGCCGCCGCTGCCGCCAGGGTGGCGAGGCTGGCCGCCGGGGAGAGGGCGCCGAACAGCGCCTCGGCGCGCACGGCGTGTACCAGGGAAAGCGGCTGTCCCGGGACCGGGGCCCTCGCCCCCAGCCAGCGCCGCTCGAGCTCCACCACCCGGCCTTCCGGGGCCAGGGCGGCGAGGCCGGCCGGGGCGCCGGGCGGCCCCTCCTCCCCGGGGGCGTAGGCGCGCCCGGCTTGGTCGACGAGCAGGAGCAGGCCCTTCTCGCCGGTGGAGGCGGAGGTCCAGGCGGTGGCGATCGTGCTCGGGGCGTGGAGCCAGGCGACCAGGTGTCCCACGTAGCGGCCCTTCCACCAGTGGGCCCGCCCGATGAGGAGCTCGCGGGCGTCCGACGAGAGGCGCGCCCCGCGGTCGCCCGGGGCCCGATCGAGCTGGCCCGGCCAGGGCGGCCCTCCCGGCCCCTCGGAGTCGGCGAGGGCGTGGCCCGCCTCGTCGAGCAGGGCGATCCGGCGGAAGGCCGGAGGCGCCCCCGCCCGGCCGCGTCGGCACAGGTCGAGGAGCCGCTGCCGGATGGGGACGAGGGTCAGGTCGAGCCCGTACTGCGGGCTCATGCCGAGGTCGCGACTCTCGAAGAAGGCCGCCACCTCGCGGGACTCGGCCAGGGTGCGCAGGTCTTCCTCGGCCCCGCCGAGGAGGTTCCCCAGGGCCATCGCCTTGAGCTCGACCCACTGAACGTGCTGGGTGAGGACGTTCTCGCGCAGCGTGCGGGCGGCTCGGTAGTTCGCCACCAGGAGCCCGGCCACCAGGGCCACCAGCGCCCCCCCGGCCACGAACAGGCTACCCGCCCGCCGGGCGATTCCGGTGCGGCCGAGCGGTTCGGGGAGCGGGGGGACCACGCCTCCCTACTCCATGGCCCCGAAGAAGCTGCGGAAGTAGATGGGCGCCTCGGGGAAGTAGCTCTTGACCAGGCGGGCGTAGGTCCCGTCGCGGCGGATCCGCTCCAGGTACTCCTCGAAGGCCTGGCGCAGCCGCGGCGCGTCCTTGCGGAAGGCCACCGCCATCTCTTGCTGCGGGCTGATGGGGCCGATCACCTTCACCTCGCCGGGCCACTTGGCGAGCGCGATCATCGCATCGGCCACGTCGAGGAGCGCCAGCTCGCCCTCGCCGTGGATCAGCGCCGGCGCCACCTCGTCGAGGCGGATCTGCTTCAGCATCACCACCGCCCCGGTGCGATCGAGGGCATAGAGGGTGGGGTCGAGGCAAGTCCCGGCCACCGCCAGCAGCTCCCGCCTGGCGAGGAGCTTCTTCACGCGCTCGATGTCCGTGGGCACGCTCCCGGTGGGCTCGATGGGACGGACGGCCGAGCTGGCCCGCGCCACCACCCAGACCTGGGTGGGAAAGACCGGGCTCGAGAAGGCCACCGCCCGCTCGCGCCAGGGCAGCACCGTGAGTCCGGTGGCGAGGAGGTCGCCTCGCACCGGCCGCACCGGCGCGGTGGCCGGATCGCTCGCCACCGGGGACACCCCACGGCCGACGAGGTCTGGAAGCGCCGCCGGCCAGGCGGTCTC
>DATJVF010000035.1:0-5514 GCA_035501995.1 Anaeromyxobacteraceae bacterium | reverse complement strand
GGCCTGGTGGGGGTGGCGGGGTCGAGCGGGGCGCTCGCCTCCCTCGAGCGGGTGCTCCTGCGCCGGCGCGGCGAGGAGGGCCGGGCCTACCGGGTGGGCGGGGCGAGGCGCCAGGGCCGCCTGTGGGCGGTGAAGCTCGTGGGAGTGGACGACCGCGGCGGCGCCGAGGCGCTGCGCGGCCTGGAGGTGCTGGCGGCGCGCGAGGACCTGGGGGAGGCCGGCGAGGGCCGGCACTTCTGGGGAGACCTCGAGGGCCGGGCGGTGGTGACGGTGGAGGGCGAGCCGGTCGGGGCAGTGACCGGGTTCCTCGAGACGGGCGGCGTGGACGTGCTGGTGGTGACGGGCGAACGCGGCGAGGTGCTGGTCCCGCTCGCGCCGTACGTGACGGTGGAGAAGGCGCGCATCGTGGTGGACCCGCCGGAGGGCCTCTTGGAGCTCCCGGCGGGAACGGGTAGGAAGGGAGGACCCTAGCGAGGACTACGCGCGTGGCGAGGCTCGACGTCGAGATCCTGACTCTCTTTCCCCGGATGTGCACCGGGTATCTCTCCGAGAGCATCCTCGGCAAGGCGTGCCAGAACGGGATCCTGGCGGTGAGGGTGGTCGACATCCGCGATCACGCCGCCGGCCGGCACCGGGTGACCGACGATGCCCCCTACGGCGGCGGGGCCGGTATGGTGATGAAGCCGGAACCGCTCACCGAGGCCATCGAGGCGGCGCGCACCCGGCTCCCCGGGGCGCGGGTGGTGCTCACGAGTCCGCGGGGGGTACCGCTCGACCAGGGCCGAGCCCGCGAGCTCGCCCGGCAGCCCGCGCTCATCTTCGCCTGCGGGCGCTACGAGGGCGTCGACGAGAGGGTGAGGGCGGTGGTGGACATCGAGCTGTCCCTGGGAGATTTCGTGCTCACCGGAGGTGAGCTCGTGGCGCTGGCGGCGGTGGACGCCGCGGCGCGGCTGTTGCCCGGCGTGCTCGGCAACGAGAGCTCGGCCGGGGAGGAGAGCTTCTCGGGTGAGCGCGGGCTGCTCGAGCACCCGCACTACACCCGGCCCCCGGTCTACCGGGGGCGGCAGGTCCCGGAGGTCCTCCTGTCGGGGGACCACCGGCGGATCGAGCGCTGGCGGCGGCGCGAGTCGCTCAGGGCCACGCGCGACAGGCGCCCGGACCTCTTCGCGAGGCTGGCGCTCTCGGAGGAGGAGCTTCGGCTCCTTTCGGCCGCGGACGAGGAGCTGTGAAGGGAGAAGAACCATGCTGCGCAAGGCCATCAGCGACGTCGAGGCGAAGTACCTCAGGAAGGACCTGCCGCCCTTCGGCGCCGGCGACACGGTCCGGGTGCACACCAAGATCAAGGAAGGCGACAAGGAGCGCATCCAGGTCTTCGAGGGGGTGGTGATCCGCCACCGCAGGGGGGCGGCGCGCGCCATGTTCACCGTGCGCAAGGTGAGCTACGGGGTGGGAGTGGAACGCATGTTCCCCGTCCACAGCCCCCGCATCGAGCGCATCGAGGTGCTCGGCCACGGGGAGGTCCGTCGCTCGCGCCTCTACTACCTGCGCGACCTGCAGGGCAAGGCGGCCCGCCTCCACCAGGAGGAGGGCGGTGCGGGCGCGGAGGGACAGCCTGCGCCCGTCGCCCCGGCTCCCGCCCCGGAGTCCTGAGGGTTCCTCTCCCACCTCGCCCGCGCCGCCAAGTCGGCGAGTTCGCCGGGGTGGGGTAGGCGAACTTTCGCCCCGGCGGACACCCGGATAACATCCGGGGCGTGCTGCTCATCGAGATCGCGGCGCAGGGTCTGAAGGGCCTCTCGCTCGCGGGCGGGAGCCTCCGCCTCCGCCCCGGCTACAACGTGGTGGGCGCCGACGGGGCCGCCGTCCGCCGGCTGCTCGAGGCGCTGCTCTACCCCGACGCGCCGGGGGGGGGAGGCCCTGCGCGGCGGCGTCACCCAGACCGGGTCGGCCCGGGGCGGGGTGACGCTCGTCGGCGGCGACGGCGCCACCTACCGGGTGGTGCGGGACTTCGCGAGCGGCTGCCAGCTGCACCGCTTCGATCCGCAGCGACGGTCGTTCGCGCTCCTCGCCCAGGCGCAGGACGAGGTGGCCGAGACGCTCGCCGGGGCGGCCGGGGTCCCGGCCCGCGAGCTCCTGAGCCTGCTCTCGCTCTCGGCGGCCGAGATGCCCTCGCGGCGGCGCGCCGTGCCGGGCGGCGTGGCGGCGCCGCCCCGCCGGGCGCGGACCGCCGAGGAGGCGCAGGAGCGGCTCCTCGCGCTCAAGGAGGAGCTCGAGCGTTCGAAGAGCTCGGAGAAGCTGCAGTACCAGCTCGACGGCCTGCAGAGCCGGCTCTTCAAGCTCGAGGAGGCGCAGAAGGAGGAGGCCAAGGCCAAGGAGGAGATCGAGAAGGCCGAGGAGGCCCTTGCCGCCGCCGCGCCGGCCGCCGCCGCCGCCCAGGGGCTCGGGGACGTCGAGGCGAGGCTCGCCGCCTACCAGAAGGCGGTCGCCAAGCGCGACGAGACCCTGGCCCGCCTCGCCAGCGAGCGGGAGACCCTGGCCGAGGCGGACCTTCTCGGGCCGCCCCAGCCGTTCTGGTCGGAGGCCCGGTTCTGGGCCGGGGTGGGGGCGGGGATCGTGGCCCTCGTCCTGGCCGGCGTCGGCTCGAGCACCATCCAGGGCATGCGCTACCTGGCCCTCCTCGACATCCCCGCCTTCGGCTGGGCGGCCTGGGTGGCGCTCGGCTGGGTGGGTGCGCTCGAGGAGCACGGCCGCCTCGGGCGCCGACGCCGCCTGCTCGAGGAGCACGAGCGCAAGGTGCAGGACGCCTTCGAGCGCGAGGCCGCCGAGGTGAAGGGCGCCGTCAAGGCCGCCGGCGTGAACGACCTGCGGGAGCTGCGCGAGGCCCTGAACAAGCTCGCCGACGCCCAGGCCCAGGTAGCGGCGGCCAAGCGACGCTACGCCGAGTTCCAGGAGCGCCCCGAGGCGCGGGCGGCCAAGGAGGCGAAGGTCAAGGTGGAGGCCGAGCTCAAGGAGGTCGAGGCTCAGCTGGCCGGGACGGCCGGGGGCTACGTGCGCGACCCGCGCTCGGTCGAGCAGGAGATCCAGCGCCTGGAGACCGAGGCCGTCGCCGAGGAGGAGCCCGTCCCGGTCGAGGTCGAGGCCGCCGCGCCGGCCAAGGACCCGGTGCGCGACCTCCTCGAGCGCGCGGTGGGCGAGCTCGGTCCGAGCGCGGTGGCGGTCGCGCGGAGCCTCCAGCCGCGGGCGGCCCAGATGGTGCAGGCCCTCTCGGCGAGCCGCCTGGGCGGCCTCGCGGTGGACGACCGCGGCAACCTGACCGCCCAGGTGGGGGGGCGGCCCGCGCTGCTCGCCGGCCTGCCACCGGCGGACGGCGACCTCGCCTTCGTGGCCCTCAAGCTGGCGCTCCTCGAGCGGATGCTCTCGGCCGGCAAGCGCATCGCGCTCTTCGACGAGGCGCTCTCCACGCTCCCGGAGGGCGCCCGCCGGCTGGCGGGCCGCATCCTGAAGCAGATCGCGCGGCCCGGGCAGGTGGTGCACTTCAGCGTCGAGCCGCAGTTCCGCGAGTCGGCCGACCACGTGGCCTGAGGGGTCGCCCGTGCCCGGCACCCTCTACGTGGTGGCGACTCCCATCGGGAACCTCGGCGACCTGTCGCGGCGAGCGGCCGAGGTCCTCGCCCGGGTGGACCTGGTGGTGGCCGAGGACACGCGGCGTACCGGAAAGCTGCTCGCCCACCTCGGGGTGGAGGGGCGAGCGCGGCTCTCGCTGCCGGCCTTCGACGAGGCGGACCGCCTGAAGGGCGTCCTCGAGCGGCTCGCCAAAGGGGAGGAGGTGGCGCTCTGCACCGACGCCGGGACCCCGGCGGTCTCCGACCCCGGCCAGAAGCTCGTGGCCGCGGCCTGGGAGGCGGGGGCGACGGTGGTCCCGGTGCCTGGCCCCTGCGCGGCCATCGCGGCCCTCATGGCCTGCGGCCTCCCCTGCGATCGCTTCCTGTTCCTGGGCTTTCTGCCCCGCGCGGGCGCCAAGCGGGAGGAGGCGCTCGCGCAGCTCGCGCGCCTCGAGCTGACCGCGGTGATCTACGAGGCGGGCAACCGCACCGGGCAGACCCTGCGCGACCTCGCGGCGGCCTTGGGCGACCGAAGGGCCGCCGTCGCCCGCGAGCTCACCAAGCTCCACGAGGAGATCGCCCGCGGGTCGCTGGCGGAGCTGGCCGCCCGCTTCGGCGAGGGGGCCCGGGGCGAGGTGACCCTCGTGGTCGAGGGTGCGAGGGAGGGCGTCCCCCGGCCGGAGATCGACGAGCCGCTCGAGGAGGAGCTCGCCCGCCGGCTCTCGCAGGGCGAGGGCCCGAGCGCCATCGCCCGCGAGGTGGCGCGGCGGCGGGGCCTCAGGCGCTCCTCGGTCTACGCGAGCCTGGAGCGGCTGCGCAAGGGGTGAGGCGGAGGGGCGCCTACGGCTCGTCGTCGCCGCGCAGGCCGAGCTCCTTCATCTTCACCTGCAGCGACTTGCGGCTGATCTGGAGCCGCTTGGCGGCCCGGGTGACGTTGTGGCCGGTCTCGTCGAGGGCGCGGGTGATGAGCTCCCGCTCGAGCTCGGCCTGGGCGTGGCGCACGATCTCCTTCATCGAGGCGCCGCTCGGGGCGGCGATGGCCCCGAGCGGACCCACCGCCGCGATGGGGACCGAGGGCCCGGGGGCGCGCTCGCGCAGGGCGTCGGGGAGGGAGGAGCCGTGGATCACCGTGCCCTCGGCGAAGAGGACCGAGCGCTCGGTGAGGTTCTCGAGCTCGCGGATGTTGCCCGGCCAGGCGTAGTTGAGGAGCATGGCCATGGCCTCGTCGTCCACCCGCTCGACCTTCTTTCCCAGGCGCTGGTTGTACTTCGCGATGAAGTGCTCGACGAGCGGGGGGATGTCCTCCTTGCGCTCCCGCAGCGGCGGCAGCGAGATGGGGACCACGTTCAGCCGGTAGTAGAGGTCCTCGCGAAAGCGTCCCTCGCCGATGAGCGCCTTGAGGTCGCGGTTGGTGGCGGTGATGAGCCGCACGTCCACCTTGAGGGTCTTGATGCCGCCCACCCGCTCAAATTCGGATTCCTGCAGCGCGCGCAGGATCTTGACCTGCATCTCGAGGGGGATCTCGCCGATCTCGTCGAGGAAGAGGGTCCCGCCGTCGGCGAGCTCGAAGCGGCCCGGCTTCGACCCGACCGCCCCGGTGAAGGCGCCCTTTTCGTAGCCGAACAGCTCGCTCTCGACGAGGTCCTTGGGCATGGCGGCGCAGTTCACCTTGATGAGCGGCTTGTCGCGGCGCGAGGAGCCCCGGTGCAGCTCGCGGGCGACGAGCTCCTTGCCGGTGCCGCTCTCGCCGGTGATGAGGACCGTCGAGGGCGAGTCGGCCACCTTGGCCACCATCTCGTAGACCTGGCGCATGGCGGGGGATCCGCCCACCAGCGGCGGCTTCTCGCCGGCCACCGCCGGGCCGTGGACGTTCTGCCGCTCGTACTCGTGGGCCCGGCTGGCCTTGGCGATGACC
>DATJVF010000034.1:0-9475 GCA_035501995.1 Anaeromyxobacteraceae bacterium | reverse complement strand
CTCGCCACCGACTTCCGCGGGATGGCGAAGCGCCTGGCCGCGCTCGTGGTGGACGTGAAGGCGGCGAGCGAAGGGGTCGAGGCGGGGACCCGCGAGATGGGCGAGATCGGGGCCCAGGTGAAGGGCGGGGCGAAAGAGGAGCACGAGCGGGCGCTGGCGGTCCGGGCTAGCGTCGAGGCCATGCAGGGATCGGTCGCCATGGTGGCGAGCGGGATCGACAGCCTGGGCGACTACGTCCACTCCACGAGCTCGGCGGTGAGCGAGATGACGGCCGCGCTCCAGGAGGTGCGGCGCCAGGCCGCCGAGCTCGAGCGCCGCATGGACGCGGCCGGTGACGACGTGGAGCGGCTCTCCGACACCGGCCGGCGGGTGCAGGCCCGGATCTCCGACCTCGACACCCTGACCGAGCGCGCGCGCGGTACCCTGAGCGGCGTGTCCGCCTCGCAGTCCGGCCTCGAGACCTCGGTCATCAGCGGCCAGCTCGCCGCCGCCCAGGCGGCCGAGATGGCCGAGCGCGCCGGGGTGGTGGTCCAGGAGGCCCTGAACGGCATCGAGAAGGTGCGCTCGGCGGTGGCCGACGCCAAGAAGCGCGTCACCGCCCTCGGCCGGCGCTCGGACGACATCGACCAGATCCTGGACTTCGTGGGGGAGGTGGCCGGGCGGACCAACCTCCTCTCGCTCAACGCCTCCATCATCGCCACCCAGGCCGGCGAGCACGGCAAGGCCTTCGCGGTGGTGGCCGACCAGATCCGCGAGCTGGCGGCCCAGATCTCCTCCTCCACCAAGTCCATCGGCGCCATCATCCGCGCGGTGCGCGACGACGTCTCCGGGACCGCGCGGCTCATCGATCGCGGCGACGAGCTCGCCATCGAGGGCGTGGCCCACGCCCAGAAGTCGCTCGAGGCCCTGCACCAGATCCGCAGCGCCACCGCGCAGGGCCACGAGACCGCGGCCGGGATCCTGGCGGCGGTGCAGGAGCACGCCCGCTCGACCCGCGACGTGGCCGACGTGGTGGCGGCGGTGGCCGAGAACCTGCACGCCTTCTCCGAGGCGGTCGGGCTCATCGGAAAGAGCGTGGCCGCGGTGGGCTCGGTCTCCGGCGGGGTGGGCGAGCTCGCCGATCAGGTGAGCCGGGCCCTCGAGGAGCAGAGCGGGGTCGGCCAGCGCCAGCTCGGCAGCCTCGAGCGCATCGACGAGATGCTCACCGAGGTGAGGCGCGCGGTGGAGAACCACGACGCCGCCACCCGCCGGGTCCAGGAGGCCATCGAGCACCTGAACCGCACCGCCGAGCGCCACGAGGCCTCGGTGGTCGAGCTCTCGGGGGTGGCCGAGCGGCTGGGCGGCCGCTCGCGGGCGCTCGCCGAGTGCGTCGGCCGCTTCAAGACCTGATCTTTCACGGGCTCAGGTTGGCCCGCGGCTGCGAGAGGGTGCCGAAGATCTGGAAGCCGTAGCTGCCGTCCTTGCCGCGCGCCTGGGCCAGGGCCGCCTCGAGGAGCGGCCTTCGCGAGGCCATCCCGCCCTTCGCCCAGAAGCCCTCCTCCACCTTGAGCCGGGCCTTGCCGAAGATGGGCGCGAAGAGCAGGCGCGGCTGCAGGACCAGGTACAGCCCGTCGCCTTCGAGCGAGAGGTCCTGCCCCTTGGCGTCGAGCCGGGCGAAGGTGAGCTTGCCGTCCTTCACCGCCCCCTCGGCCGTCACCTGGCCGAGCACCACCTTGGGGAGCGTGAGCGCGCCGCCCATGACCGGCAGCTCGCCCCCGTTCAGGGCGGCCTCCTTCACCCGCAGGTCGACCCGTCCCGCCGAGGCGGTCGGCTCCCGCTCGTCGAGGGCGAGGTCGAACCCGCCCTCCACCACCCCGGCCAGGTCGAGGCCGGTGGCCCGGCGGAGCGGCAGCGCCTGCGAAAGGTCGACCCCCGCCACCTCGGCCGAGACGCGCGGCCCCTTGCGGCTCTGCTCCACGAACCCGCGCACCCGGCCGCCGAACAGCCGGGCGTCGAAGGCGATCCCGCGGCGCCCGAGGAAGAGCGGCCAGAGCCTCAGGGTGGCGTCGAGCCGGTCGAGGGGGATGCGCAGGCCCTCGCGCGACTCGAGCCGGATGGAGCGCATGCTCACCCCGATGAGCCCGGCCGGGCCGATCTGGTCGATGGAGACCTGCCAGCCGCGGGCGGCCGCCTCCATGACCAGGCGCTCGCGCAGCGCCTCGGCCGGCAGGGTCTCGCGGAGCGCCACCACGAAGGCGAGGAGCGCGAAGAGCACGTACCCCGCCCGGCGCTGCCTCACGGTGAGCTTCAGGTTCATGGCGAGGCCTTGAGCTGGTAGGTGGCCACCACGATGGTGGCGTCCACCGAGAGGGGGTCGTCGTTGCGGGTGCGCAGGGCCAGGCGCCGGATCTTCACCACCCCCGGCCCGCGCTCGAGGTCCCCGAGGAGCTGGACGAGCTTCGTGAGGTCGATCTTGGCGAGGTTCACCTCCACCGTGTCCTCGAGCACCTTGTCGCTCTGGGAGGGGGGCGCCCCGCTCGAGCCGCCCTGCCGGATCTCGGGGACCTCGATGCCGAGCTTCTGGCCGGCCTGGGAGACGAAGCCGATGAGCGCCACCGGCGGGCCCTTGAGCTTGGTCTCGAGCTGGCCGCGCTCGGCCTGTGCCTGCCGGTAGCCCTGGGCGAGCTGGCCGATCTGGGCCAGGACCTGGGTCTTGCGGT
This sequence comes from Anaeromyxobacteraceae bacterium, assembly GCA_035501995.1. Classification (GTDB taxonomy): domain Bacteria; phylum Myxococcota; class Myxococcia; order Myxococcales; family Anaeromyxobacteraceae; genus Anaeromyxobacter_A. Next base: position 6,776 of record DATJVF010000034.1, on the reverse strand, counting down.
CGATGGCGGCCTCGCGGGTGCGGATCCCGCGCTGGACCTGGGTGAAGACGAGGAACAGGACGAAGGCCACCAGCGCCAGGAGCGCCCCCGAGACCATCACCCGCTCGCGGGGGGCGAGCCGCCCGAAGGCGGTCTCGAGCTCGGCCCTCAACCGGCGGAGAAACTCCATGGCTAGCCCCTCTCCGCCGGCGCCTCGCCGGTCTCGCAGGTGAGGTCGGAGTCGACGGTGAACTCGAACTTCCCGTCGACGGAGCGCTTGCGCACCCCGCCCGAGCGCGAGTCGCCGAAGCAGCGGGAGGCCTTGAGGCCGTTCACGATCTTGTCCACGTTCTCGGCGGCGTCGGTCACCCCTTGCAGGTGCAGCTTGTCGCGGGTGATCTCGATGCGCTCGAACTTGAGCGGCAGGTCCCGCGGGGTGCGGGCGGCGAGCTCGGCGAAGACGTCGAGGGCCGAGTCCTTGGGGACGTAGGCGGTGATCGAGCCCTTCCCGCGCAGGGCCGCCACGGCCAGCTCGTCGTTGGTGTAGCACTTGCCGAGCAGCGTCCGGGTGGCGCTGCAGAGCGCCCCGTCGAGCAGCTTCTCCTGGCGCGAGAGCGCGAAGACCTTCACCCCCGACGACACCACGGCGAGGAGGACGATGAGGGCGGCCCAGGCCCCGAGCCGCGCCAGCTTCCCCCGCAGGTGCTCGAAGTCGCGGGTGTAGGCGAGCTCGCCGCGGCGCAGGTTGAGCCGCGGCGCCCGCGAGCCCTGGTAGCCCCGCAGGGCGAGGGCGAGCGCGAGGGCGAAGCTCGCCCCCTCCTCGGGCGGAAGGCGCGAGGCCGCGGCGCCGGCGAGCGCGAGCGGCTCGACCGGCACCCCCACCTCGCGCAGGAGCGCCTCCCTGAGCTCCGGGGCCTGTGCGGCCAGGCCGGCGAGGAGGACCCGGCGCAGGTCCGGCAGGTCCGGGCCCGAGCGCGCACGCCAGGCGCGCAGGGTGGTGCGCACCTCGCGGAGCAGGGCGGGGACCCCGGCCGCCGAGGCGGCGAAGGTCCGGGCCGCCTCGCAGGCGCCGCGCCGGACCACGCACACGCTCACCCGGTCCTGGTCCTGGTCGAGGACGAGCTCGGCTTGGGCCAGGTCCTCCGCGCTCGCCGCCTCCCCCGAGAGCACCCCGGCCCCGAAGAGGGCGGCGTAGGCCGGTCCGGGGGGCAGCACCGCCCGGGCGTCGATCCCCGCCTGCCCGAGGTCGGCGAGGAGGTCCTTGAGCTCCTTCCTCTGCACCACCGCCACCAGGAGCTCGGCCTGGTTCTCCCTCAGCCTGAGCGGCTGCCAGTCGAAGGCCACCTCGGCGAGGTCGAAGGGGATGAGCCCCTCCACCTCGAAGGGCAGGGTCTGGTCGATGCGGCGAACGTCGGTGAAGGGCAGGGTGACCACGTGCGAGGCCGAGATGCCGGGGAGCGCCACGAGGGCGGTGTCGAAGGCGAAGCCGGGGTTCTCGAGCAGGCGCCGCACCGCCGCCCCTTGCCTCTCGCGCAGCGGCCTCTCGGCGGGGAGGGCGTCCTCGAGCGGGACCCTGGCCGAGGCGACCACCGAGAAGCCGCGGTAGGTGCTCGAGATGAGGACCGCCCGGACGGCGCTCGCGCCGATGTCGAGGCCCAGGATGCGTTGCGCCATGTCTACTCCTCGTGCCAGTGGAGGAGCCGGCCCAGGTCCTGGGCCAGCGCCTCCGCCCGCCGGTCGAAGGTCACCACCGCCTCGATCCGCTTCGTCACCCCACCCGCCGTCCCCACCGCGTGGATGGAGAAGGTGCTCGAGGTGTTGCCGAAGGGGCTGCGGCTGTCGCTGTTCACCGACTGCTGGTAGAGCGGGTCCACCCGTACCCCCAGGGCGACGAGCACGCTCGCGAACTGCTGGGGGGTGATGGACATGAAGGGCAGCGGGCGCACCAGGGCCAGCGCCGCCGAGAGCTTCTGCAGGAAGGCCGGGTCGGCCAGCGCCGGCTGGGGCACCCCCGGCGGATCGGACATCAGCACCGCGTTCAGCATGAGCTGGGCCGGGTCGGTCGAGTTGACGTTGATCTTGGCCCCCACGTCCGGGTAGACGGTCAGCTTGTCCCCGAAGGCGGCCATGAAGGCGTCGCTCACCCCGGCCACCATGTAGAGCTCGTCCTGGCTGTCGTAGGGGGCGTTCTTGGCCTTGTAGTGGTCGTCGAGCCGGTCGTAGAGGTAGTTCTCGTCGCCGAAGCCGTTGTCGAAGGGCTTGGCCGGGTCGCCGGTGAACACCGAGAGGGTCTCGTCGAGGTCCTCCCAGTCCTTGAGCGCCGCGAACAGCTCCTTGCGCGAGACGCGCAGGCCGTTGGCGTCGTCCTCGTCGAAGAGGAAGTCCCAGCGCGGATCCTTGACCAGGTCGGCGAGCCGGGCCGCCTGGGCCCAGACCGCGTAGCCCAGGCCGTCGAGCTGGCGCAGGTTGATCTTGCGCTCCTCGTCCTCGATGGTGGCGTGAAAGGCGCCGTCGACGTCGCCGAACAGGCGATGGGTGCCCTCCTGGCTGGCCGCGCCCGCGAGGGCCTTGCCGGAGGCGCCGGGCACGGCCGGCGCCGCGGCCGGGGAGGGCCCGGCGGAGGGGCCGCCCAGGAAGAGGGCGGCCGCCGCCGAGTCGACCGGCACGAGGTCCCAGAGCCTGATGGCGAGGCCGCCGCCCCCGAGGAGCCCGGCGAGCGGGCTCGCCGCGGCGGCGGTGGAGCTCTGGGTCGCGCTCTGCCCCTGCAGCTGGGCGAGCAGGCCCGGCCCGGCCTGGGCCATCGCCCCCGAGGCCTGGTCGACCTGCTGCTGGAAGTGCAGGACGAGGCGCGCCACGTTCACCGCGCTCTTCGCGAGGTAGGTCGCCCGGAGCTCGTCGCGTGCGTCGGCCGCCCGCTGCAGCTCGACCCGGGTGTTGTAGGCGAGGTCCACCCCCACCGCGGTCAGGATGGCGATGGCGCTGATGGCGATGAGCAGGGCGGCCCCGCGCTCTTTCGAGGCGCCGGGACGGGCGGAGGGCCTGGGGAGGGCGGGCGGCATGGCTAGAAGCTCAGGGGGCGCACGATGGCCACGCGCGCCTGGGTGGTGAAGATCCGCTCCTCGCCGTTCGGCATCTTGAGGCCCAGTCTGATCTTCACCCGGGTGGGGAGGATGTTCGGGTGGTCGGTTCCGCTCGTCACCCACTCCTTCACCCACTCCTGCTTCTTCCAGTCCCAGTACTCCACGTGGAAGGAGGTGACGTGCTCGCAGACCACCGCCTCGGTGCCCCCGCGGTCCGGGTCGTCGTCGAGGTACACCTTCTCGCGGCGCAGGAGGGCGCTCTCGCCCGGGTGGTCCGGGTCGGAGCCGACCGTGTAGGCCACCACCGCCTCGTCCGACTGCTTGGCGTCGCGGACGAGGCGCAGGTGGCTCATGGTCGAGAAGAGCAGCTCGTCGCGGTTGCCGAGGTCCCGGCCGCGGAAGAGGGTCGGCTCGTCGCGGTAGCGCTTGCGGTCGTAGTGCTCGGACAGGTAGGCCTCGGAGAGCTCGCGCGCCATGCGGGTCAGGGCCGAGCGCGCCGAGCTGGTGCGCTCGTCCTGGGCGTCGGCCAGCTCCTTGGCGGCGTACATCCGCTGGAAGGCGCCCATGATCATCACCCCCACGATGGCGGTGATGGCGGCCGCGATCATGATCTCGACCAGGGTGAGGCCGCGCGGGGGCCTTGCGGCTCTCGGAGGGATCGCGCTCATGGCTTCAGGCCGGGCGGGACCTCGGGGTTGTCGCCCCGGGCGCCCCCGGGCGCGAGCGGGTTCAGGACCACGAGATGGGTGGTGACGGTGAAGGCGTGGGTGAGCCGGCCTTCGCGCCAGGAGACGGTGAGCCGCATCTCGCGGAAGGACTTCTTCAGGACCTCGCCGAACTGGGTGAGCTGGGTCTGGAGGAGCCCGCCGAGCGGCCCGGCGAGGGGGCTCGCGGCGGCGGTCGGCCCGCCGGAGGAGGGCCCGGCGCCCGAGGAGGCCGGGGTGCTGGCGCCGCCCATGAGCATGGAGATGAGCTCCTTGGGGTCGGCGTCGGTGCCGGCCAGGGCGGCGAAGAGCTGGTCGGCGGAGAGGTCGGCGTTGGGCCGGAGCAGGTCGAGGTGCCAGTAGAGGTCGGGCCGGCCGTCCTCGGAGAAGTCGCCGTCCTCCTCCTGGTCGAAGTCGCTGAAGCCGAGGTCCTGGTACTTCTGCTCGAGCTCGGCCATCTCGCCGCGGGCGAGCAGGGTGGCCTCGGTGAGGTCGCGGGCGTAGAGGTGGTTCTTCAGGGCGTTGCCGACGAGGTCGGAGAGGCTGACCAGGGCGGCGGCCAGCAGGGCCAGCGCCACCATGACCTCGAGGAGCGTGAAGCCTCCTGGCCGGGACCGCGCCCTCATGGCCGCTTCACCTCCGGCTTTCCGGTCACCACCCGGGCGTGCCCGGTGAAGGGGGCGGTGAGGACGCTGTAGGCGTTGTCCCCGTCCACGATGGGGATGCGGGCCGCCTCGGCCTGGCCCTGGGGGAAGAAGTAGACGTAGGCCAGGCCGCGGCTCACCGGCTCCTTCTCGTGCTCGCTCCACACCTCGGCGAAGTGCGCCCGGCCGGGGAGCGACCTCTTGCGGGCCAGGCGGTCGTCGAACTGCGTGAAGGTCGGGCCGGCGAGGAGCCGGCGCTTCTCGGCGTCGCGCTCGTCCGGGAAGCGCTCCTCGAGCGAGGCGTCGTCCTCCTGGTGGCGGAAGGCGCGCTCGCCCCGCGGGGCGAAGTAGCGGTCCTTGGTGCACTCGGCCCACCAGGTGGCGTGATCGAGGTCGAGGGCCAGACGGCAGGTCTGGTGGCGCAGGGCGGCGGTGTCGAACAGGTAGCGGGCGGCGCCAGCGAGCTCGCCGGCGGCCGCGCGCGCGTTGGCGCCGGTGACCGCGTCCACCGCCGGCACCACGGCGGCCGAGAGGATCCCCACGACCGCGATCACGATCATGAGCTCGATGAGCGTGAACCCGCTCGCGAGGCGCCCCCGGACCATCCGTTCAGGCCTTCACTGGTTCACGATGTCGGCGTTCTCGCCCTCGCCGCCGGGCTGGCCGTCCGCGCCGTAGCTCTTCACGTCGTAGCTGTCGGGGTGGACCTGTCCCGGGTAGATGTAGACGTAGTCGTGCTTCCAGGGATCCTGCAGGTTGGCCTTGCACTTCCCGGCCGTCACCAGCGCCTGCAGGCCCTCCTCGGTGGTGGGGTAGCGGCCCTTGTCGATCTTGTAGAGGTCGAGGCAGGTCTCGAGGGTGTGCAGATCGGTCTTGGCCTGCTTCACCCGGGCCTCCGAGTACTGCCCCACCACGTTCACGGCCACCGCGGCGGCGATGAGGCCGAGGATGGTGATGACCACCATGATCTCGATGAGCGTCATGCCGCGCGGGGCGCGGCGAGGGGGGTTGGGGTTCGTCATCGCTTAGGTACCTCCGGCGAGGGTGTTGATCTGCAGGATGGGCATGAGGATCGAGAAGACGATGAAGGCCACCGCCACCCCCATGATCACGATCATGACCGGCTCGAGGAGCGAGGTGAGCGCGCTCACCCGGGTCTCCACCTGGGCGTCGTAGGCGTTGGCCACGTTGGTGAGCATCTCCTCGAGCTGCCCCGAGCGCTCCCCGATGGCCACCATGTGGTAGACGAGCGGCGGAAACTCCCCCGAGCGCTTGAGCGGGGCGGCGATGCTCTCGCCCTCCTGGATGGCCACCCGGGCGTCGTCGATGACCTTGGCGAGCCGCACGTTGCCCACGATGTTGCGCACGATGTCGAGCGAGGTGAGGAGCGGCACCCCGCTCTTGAGGAGCGTGGAGAGGGTCCGGCTGAAGCGGGCGATGGCGATCTGGCGCACCAGGTTGCCGAAGAGGGGGGCGGTGAGCACGAAGCCGTCGTAGACCGCCCGGCCCCGCTCGGTGCGCCGGTAGCGCACGAGGCCGTAGGCGCCCAGGGCCGCCACCAGCAGCACCGCCCACCAGTAGTCGTGGACCGCCGAGGAGAGGGCGATGAGGCTGCGGGTGGTCCAGGGCAGGGTCACCCGGGTGTCCTCGAAGATGCGGGTGATCTTGGGGATCACCACCGAGAAGAGGATGAACATGATGGCCGAGCCGATGACCAGCATGGCGGCCGGGTAGGTGAGGGTCCCCACGATCTTGGCGCGCAGGCGCGCCTGCGACTCGGTGAAGTCCGCCAGCCGAACCAGCACCACCTCCAGCGCGCCGGAGGACTCCCCGGCCCGGATCATGTTGACGTACAGGGTGGTGAACACCTTGGGGTGAGCGGTCATGGCGTCGGCGAGCGAGCTGCCCTCGTTGACCCGCTGGCGCACGTCGGAGACCACCCGCTTCATGCGCTCGTGGTCGACCTGGTCGATGAGGGCCGAGAGCGCCTCCACGAGCGGCACCCCCGCCCCCACCAGCACCGCCAGCTGCCGGGTGGTGATGGCCACGTCGTCGGCCCCGATGCGCCCGGTGACGAAGCGGCGCACCGAGACGTCGCGCTTGGCGAGGGCGTCGGCCTCCTTCTGGCCGAGCACCGCGGTGAGGAACAGCCCGTCCCGGCGCAGGACCGAGCGCAGGCTCTTCGGGGAATCGGCCTCCTACAGGCCCCCGACGCTGCGGCCCTGGGGGTCGAGCGCCTTGTACACGAAGACCGGCATGGCGCTAGCCCCCGCCCAAGCGGGCGGCCGCCGCCGCGAGGAGGGTGAGCGGGCTCAATGGATGTCCTCCGCCGTCACCGAGAGCACCTCGGCCGCGGTGGTGATCCCGCG
>DATJVF010000033.1:0-7959 GCA_035501995.1 Anaeromyxobacteraceae bacterium | reverse complement strand
CCAAGATGAAGGCGCGCCCGACCTTGCGGGTGCGCGCCCTGGAAGCCCTCCTGGTCCTCGAGGCGCCCCGCGCGTCCGCGCCGCTCGCGCGGGCCCTGCGCCTCGCCAAGAGGGCCCTCTGCCCGACCGTCGAGGAGCGGCCGGGCGAGGTCCGCCTCCACTGCGCCACCCGCTTCCTGGAGGCCCGCCTCCTCGACGAGGGCGAGCGGCTCGTCCTCGAGGTGTGGGAGAGCGACGGCCTGCCCTCGACCGGCGTGGACGCCCCGGCGATCTTCGCCTTCGACCCCCCGGCCCTTGGCCTCGGCGATCCCTGCCCGGGCTCGACGGCCTCCGGCAGGGCCGAGTGCCGCCTTTCGGCGGGCGATCTCTCCGGGGCGCGCGTCGCGCTCGAGGAGATCGTGGAGGGCCCGCCGCGCTCCCACGCCGAGCTGCGCCTCGGCGACCTCGACGCCGCGCGGGGCGACCTCGACGGCGCGCGGGCGCACTTCGGGGCGGTGGAGCGCTCGCCCTACCGGGAGCTCGCCGAGGCCCGCCGCTGCGAGCTCGCGCTCACCTGTCTTTCGGGGGCCAAGCTCGACGAACTCTACGCCACCCGAGGCCTCCCCGGGCCGCTCCGGCAGGACCAGACCCTGAGGCGAGCCCGGGCGCTCGCCTTCCTGGGGCGCCCGGTCGAGGCGGCCCGGCTCCTCGTCACGGCGAGCTCCGACGAGGACGTCTGCGCTCTCGCTCCCACGACCTGCCAGCGGGTCCTCGACGCCGCCCTCCGCGATGCGGGGCCCGACGGTGCCGAGATGCTCGCGGCCTGGGCCGAGCTCCCGGCGCGCGAGAAGAGCCCCGACGCCTGGGAGACCGACCTCGCCGCCGCCGAGCTGGCCGACCGCACCGGCGCCCCGAGCTACGCCGCCAACCTGCTCGCCGCCTCGGCCGGGCGCGTGCCGCCCTACGCGCTCCTCGACTACCTCCTGCGCACCGCCGAGCTCTACCTGAAGGGCAAGGACCCCATCCGCGCCGGGGTGGTCCTCGAGTTTGCCCGCGGCCGCGTGCGCCACAAGGAGCTCCCCGGCGCGCGCTGGGCGGCGGTGATCCGCGGCGTGCGCGGCCAGGGCGGCGCAGCCGCGCCCGCCGCCCTTCCCCCGCCGGCGCGAGGCCAGGAGGACGAGGCGCTCCTCGCCGCCGCCCGGCGCGCGGTGGAGTCCGCCCGCGCCCTCTCCCCCGGAGGCACCCCGTGAGCCCGGCGCTCGAGAACCCGGCCGCCGCCCTGCTCCCGCCCGAGCCGGTGGCGGTGAGCCCGGCCATGCGCGAGGTGCTGGAGGCGGCCCGCGACGTCGCGCCCACTCCCACCACCGCGCTCCTCCTCGGCGAGAGCGGTACCGGCAAGGAGCTCCTCGCCCGCTTCCTCCACCAGCACTCGCAGCGCCCGGGCGCCTTCGTGGCGGTGAACTGCGCCGCCCTGCCCGCCGAGCTGCTCGAGAGCGAGCTGTTCGGCCACGAGCGGGGCGCCTTCACCGGCGCCGCCGAGCGCCGGGCCGGCCGGTTCGAGCAGGCCCAGCGCGGCACGCTTCTCCTCGACGAGGTCTCGGAGCTGCCCCTCCCCCTGCAGGCCAAGCTCCTGCGCGTGCTGCAGGAGCGCGAGGTCGACCGGGTGGGCGGGCAGCGCCCCATCCCGGTCGACGTGCGGATCATCGCCACCTCGAACCGCGACCTCGGCCAGATGGTCGAGCGCGGCCTGTTCCGGGCCGACCTCTACTACCGGCTGAACGTCTTCCCCATCGTCCTGCCCCCGCTGCGCGAGCGCCGCGAGGACCTCCCCGCCCTGGCCGAGGCCCTCGTCCTGGACGCCGCCGCCGCCCTGGGCCGGCGCCCTCCGGCCCTCGACCTGGCGGCCCTGGCCGCGCTCTTGACCCACCCCTTCCCCGGCAACGTGCGGGAGCTGCGCAACCTCCTCGAGCGCGCCCTGGTGCGCTGCCGCGGCCCGGTCATCGGCCCGGCCCACCTCCACCTCCACCGGGCCGGGCCGGTCGCCGACCTCCCCGCCATCGCCCCCGGCGCGGAGGCGCCCGCCCTCCCTCTGCACCTCGGCGAGCTCGAGCGGCTCGCCATCGGCGAGGCCCTGCGCCGGGCCGGCGGCAACCGCACCCACGCCGCCCGCCTGCTCGGGATCGGGCTTCGGACCTTGCGCAACCGGCTGCGCACCTACCGGGAGGCGGGGGTCGCGCTCGAGTCGGCCGATCCTGCCGCCCGGCACCTCTGGCCGGTGGTGCTCCCGGCCCCGCCGCACCTCGCCCACGCCGGCGAGCGGGCCCTGGCACGAAGCTCGCAGAAGGAGGGGGCGTGAAGATCTTCGACGAGACCCTCGGACTGCTCGAGCGCGCGCTCGACGCCCGGCTGCTGCGGCACAACGTGCTCGCCGGCAACCTCGCCAACGCCGACACCCCCGGCTACGTCCCGAAGGACATCGACTTCGCCGCCGCCCTGCGCGAGAGCGCGCCCGCCCCCGAGGAGGCGCCGGTCCTCCCGAAGGGGAGCCTCGACCTCGCCAGCGCCGGTCACCCGGTCGAGGGCGAGGCGGGCGACATCCCGCTCGCCGCCGCCGGGTCGACCGCTCCGGCCGGGCTCGGTCCGTCGCTCGTCACCGCCAAGGGGAGCGGGGCCGGCCTCGACGGGAACGCCGTCGACGTCGACCGCGCCCTGGCGGCGGTGGCCGAGAACGCCATCCAGTACAACGCGGCCGCGCGGGCCGCCCAGAAGAAGCTCGCCATCCTGCGCTACGTCGCCTCCGACGGAAACGCCTAGCCACGAGGAGCGCCATGGACTTCCTCTCCGCCCTCCACATCAGCGCCTCCGGACTCGCCGCCGAGCGCGTCCGGGTGAACCTGGCCTCCTCCAACCTCGCCAACGCCGAGTCGACGCGCGGCCCGGACGGCAAGCCCTACCAGCGCCTCGACCCGGTGCTGGAGGCGGTGCCCTTCGGGGAAGAGCTCGCCGCGGCCGACGGCGCGGCGCCCATGGGCGTGCAGGTGGCCCAGGTGGCCAAGGATCCCACGCCCGGCCGGCGCGTCTTCGACCCCTCGCACCCCGATGCCGACGCCAAGGGCTTCGTCACCCTGCCCAACGTGAACCCCATCCACGAGGTGGTGAACCTCATGTCCGCCTCGCGCTCCTACGACGCCAACTCCTCGGCCCTCGAGACCCTCAAGACCATGGCCCAGCGGGCCCTCGACATCGCGAGCTAGCCCCCATGAACCCCGTCACCCTCGGCAGCGTCCTTCCCGCCCTGGAGGGCCCGGGCCAGGGCTCGGCCGCCCCGGCCAAGGCACCGGGCGCGAGCTTCAGCGACGCCCTCGGCCAGGCCCTCGGCAGCCTGGAGAAGGTGGAGCAGGACTCTGACCGCGACGCCCAGGCGGTGGCCCTCGGCGGCGGCAACCTCCACGAGACCGCGCTGGCCCTCGCCGAGGCCGACACCGCCATGCGGGTGGCGGTCAAGGTCCGCAACAAGCTCGTCGACGCCTACCAGGAAATCATGCGGATGAACCTCTAAGCCCCCTCGACGGTACTCATCGTGAACCAGCTCCGCGATATCTCCACCAAGCTCTCGGCCCTCCCCGGGGCGGTCAAGGCGGTGTTCCTGGTGGTCGCCCTGGGGGCGGTCGCCGCCGCGGTGGCCCTCCAGTCCGCCACCACCCAGGCCTGGCAGTACGCCTTCACCAACCTCACCGCCGAGGACTCGAGCGAGGCCGCCGCTCACCTCAAGGCCTCGGGGGTGCCCTTCCGGCTGGAAGCCGGGGGGACCGCCCTGGCTGTCCCGGCCGACAAGGTCTACGACGCGCGCCTGCTCCTCGCCGGCGAGGGCCTGCCGCGCGGCGGCGGGGTCGGCTTCGAGCTCTTCGACCGCGGCGACCTGGGGGTCTCGGAGTTCACCCAGAAGGTGAACCTGCGACGCGCCATCGAGGGCGAGCTCGCTCGCACCATCTCGCGGCTCGCCCCGGTGCGCTCGGCGCGGGTGCACCTCACCCTGGCCGAGAAGGGCCTCTACCGCGACGACGACCGCAAGGCCGCCGCCGCGGTGGTGGTGAACCTCCAGCCCGGGCGCACCCTGGAGGACCGCGAGGTGGCCGGCATCCGACACCTCATCGCCTCGGCGGTGCCGGGCCTCCAGGCGAGCGGCGTCACCCTGCTCGACGGCAAGGGCAACGTCCTCTCCACCGACACCCCCTGGGGCGAGACCAACGCCTACGAGCGCAAGCTCGAGAAGGACCTGGAAGGGCGGGTGGTGGATCTGCTCGAGCAGGCGGTCGGCCCGGGCGCGGTGGTGGCCCGCATCACCGCCCAGGTCGACAGCGCCGAGGTGAGCACCAGCGCCGAGGCGGTCGACCCGGACGCCACCGCCCTGCGCTCCGAGCGCCGGGTGAGCCAGGCCCAGAGCCAGGACGCCAGCGCGCCCGGCGGGGTGGCCGGCGCGGCCGCCAACCAGCCCCTGCAGCCCCAGGCGCTCGCCCCCACCGCCCAGAACCGCGGCTCCTCCTCGATGCAGGACGAGATCCGCAACTACGACGTCTCGCGCACCACCACCACCACCGTCCAGCGCGAGCCGCGCCTCAAGCGCCTCTCGATCGCGGTCCTGCTCGACGGGGTCGGCGGCAAGCCCCGGCCGGAGGCCGAGGTGACCCGGCTGGGCGAGCTCGCCAAGCGGGCGGTCGGCTTCGACGAGAAGCGCGGCGACGAGCTCGACATCTCGAGCGCTCCCTTCGTGCGCGCCGAGGACGCCGGGCCGGCGCCGGCGCCGACCCCGGTCGCCTCGAAGCTGCCGCCGCGCTCCTGGCTCATCGGCGGCGGCGCCGGCCTGGCGGCGCTGGTGGTGCTGGCGTTGCTCCTGCGCAGGAAGCCGGCCCGGCCGGCGGCGCCGGAGCCGCAGCTCCTCGCCGGGGCGCGGGTGTCCGACCTCGAGGCCCGCTTCGCCGCCCCGGCCGCGCCGGGCGCGCTGCCGCCGGCGCCGGCGGCCGGGGAGGATCCGGCCCAGGCGCTGCGCGAGCGGGCCAAGGCGCTCGCCGCCAAGGACCCGGCCCGCGCCGCCAGCATCCTCAAGGGATGGATGACCGAGGGGAAGCCCAATGCCTGAAGAACTCGCCCACGGCCCCCAGGGCGGTCCCGGCCTCACCCGCGCGGCGGCGGTCCTGCTCGGGCTCGGGCCCGACACCGCCGGGATCCTCTTCCGCCAGCTGGCCGAGCCAGAGCTGAAGCTCGTGGCCCATGGCGCCAAGGAGCTGCGCAAGCAGCCCCCGGCCACCGTCCCCGACGCCCTGCGCTCGTTCGTGCAGGCCATGGAGTCGGTGGGGGGCGACACCGCCGCCTCCGACCACCTCCTGCGCGAGGCGGCCGTGAAGGCCCTCGGCGCCGACACCGCGCGCCGGGTCTTCGACGGCGAGGAGGCCCCGCTGCCCTCCGACGACGTCCTCGGACCCGTCTTCAGCGCCGACCCCGAGGCGCTCGCCATGGTGCTCGCCCACGAGCAGCCCCAGACGGTGGCGCTGGTGCTCTCCTCCATCGACGCCGCCCGCGCCGCCGCGGTGGTCGACAAGCTCCCCGAGCGGCTCCGTCCGGACATCCTGCGCCGCATGGCGGTCATCGACTCGGTGGCCCCCGAGGTGCTGAGGGAGATCGGCCAGGCGCTCACCTCGGAGCTGAAGGCCCTGGTGGGCGGCGGCATGCGCAAGGTGAACGGCAAGGCGGCCGCTCTCTCCATCCTGCGCCGCTGCTCCGCCCAGCAGCAGGGCGAGGTCATCGCCGAGATCGAGCGCGACTCGGCCCAGCTCGCCGCCGAGCTGCGCGGCCGGCTCTTCACCTTCGACGACATCCGCACCCTGGGCGACCGCGACATGCAGACGCTCCTGCGCGAGATCGACACCAACAAGCTGGCGGTGGCGCTCAAGGGCTCGACCCCCGAGCTCAAGGCCAAGGTCCTCGCCAACCTCTCCGCCCGGGCCGCCGAGATGCTCGAGGACGACCTCCTCGCCATGGGGCCGGTCAAGCTGTCGACGGTCGAGACCGCCCAGGCCGAGATCGCCAAGCTCACCCTGGAGATCGCGCAGCAGGGCCGCATCACCATCGTCGGCGCCGGCGAGACCATGCTGTGAGGGAAAGCGCATGATGGCCACCTCTCTCGCCCGCCGCCCCCAGTTCCTCTCCGAGGTCCCGGACGTCGCGGCCGCCGAACCCCTGCACCTCGCCCCCGCCGGGGCCCGCTCGCCCACCCGGCCGCGGCCCTCCCGCCCCGGCGACGCCGGCCTGGCCCGGCCGCGCCCGGAGAAGGCGCCCGCCGAGGCGCCCGGGGGCTCGTCGGAGGAGGCGCGCCAGGAGGCGCTCGCCCGCATCCGCGGCGCGGTCGAGACCCTGCGGGCCCAGTCCGATCACCTGGCCGAGCAGGTCCGCGCCGACGCCATTGAGATCGCCTTCCTGGTGGCCCGCAAGATCCTGGAGGCCGAGCTCAAGCAGGGCCCGGAGGCCATCTTCGCGCTGGTGCGCACCGCGGTCCGCAAGGCCGGCGCCTCCCGCCGCGTGTCGGTGCGGCTCCACCCCGAGGACGCGGCCCGGGTGGAGGCCGAGCTCGGGCGCCGGGAGGACGAGGCGCTCTCGGCGGCGCGCGTCGAGATCGCGCCCGACCCCGCGGTCGAGAAGGGCGACTGCCTGGTCGACACCGACTTCGGGCAGGTGGACGGCCGGCTCGCCACCCGGCTCGCCGAGGTCCGGCGGGCGGTGGACGCGAGCGGCGGGGAGCAACCGTGAGCCTCGTCCGCCTCGACGCCATCGCCCGGGCCATCGCCGAGAGCGACCCCCTCCCGCTCACCGGGACGGTGGTGCGGGCCGCCGGCCTGGTCCTCGAGGCCTCCCTGCCGCGCGTGCCGGTGGGCACCTCCTGCGAGATCCTGGCCCAGGGCGGCGCCTCGGTGATGGCGGAGGTGGTCGGCTTCTTCGGCCAGACCGCCCGCCTCATGCCGCTCGCCGAGATCCACGGCATCGGCGAGGGCTGCACGGTGGTCCCGCGCACCGCCGCCGACACCATCCCGGTCGGCGACGCGCTGCTCGGACGGGTGGTGGACGCGGCGCTGAGGCCGGTCGATGGCGGCCCCACCCCCGTCCTGCTCTCGCGCGCCCGCCTGCACGCGACGCCCCCGGCGGCCATGGAGCGGCGCCGCGTGGCGCGGCCGCTCCCGCTCGGCATCCGCTCCATCGATGCCTGCCTCACCGTGGGGGAGGGCCAGCGCCTCGCCATCATGGCCGGCCCCGGGGTCGGCAAGAGCGTCCTGCTCGGCATGCTGGCCCGCTCCGCCGACGCCGACGTGGTGGTGGTGGGGCTCGTGGGGGAGCGTGGCCGCGAGGTGCGCGAGTTCATCGAGCGCGACCTCGCCGAGGGCCTCCGGCGGGCGGCGGTGGTGGTGGCGACGAGCGACGAATCGGCCCTGAAGAGGGTACGGGCCGCCATGGTGGCCACCACCGTCGCCGAGCACTTCCGCGCGCGCGGCAAGCGCGTCCTGCTCCTCGTCGACTCCCTGTCACGGGTGGCGCAGGCCCAGCGCGAGATCGGCCTCGCCGCCGGCGAGCCCCCCACCACCAAGGGCTACCCCCCCTCCTCGTTCGCGATCCTGCCCCGGCTCGTCGAGCGCGCCGGCAACGACAGCGGGCCGGGCAGCATCACCGCCTTCTACTCGGTGCTGGTCGAGGGCGACGACCTCGGCGACCCCATCGCCGACGCGAGCCGCGCCACCCTCGACGGCCACAACGTGCTCTCGCGCAAGCTGGCCGAGAGCGGCCACTACCCGGCCGTCGACGTGCTCGCCAGCATCTCGCGCGTCATGAACGACATCGTCGACGAGGCCCACCGCGACCTGGCCCGCCAGGCGCGCGAGGTCCTCTCGTCCTACCGCGAGGCCGCCGACCTCATCGAGGTCGGGGCCTACGCGGCCG
>DATJVF010000032.1:0-2079 GCA_035501995.1 Anaeromyxobacteraceae bacterium | reverse complement strand
CCGAGGCCCACGGACCGCTCGACCGCGCGGTCTACGATCCCGGCGGGGAGCTCCTGGCGCGGCTCGTGCGCGGCCTCCCCGGCCACCTCGAGGAGGACGGGGAGGCGTGGCTCGTCCTCTCCGACCTGGCGGAGCTCCTGGGGCTCAGGCCCGAGGGTACGGTCCTCGCCCTCGCCGAGGCGGCGGGGCTCGAGGTCGCCTCCGTCCACGAGGAGCGCCCGCTGCACCCGCGCGCCCGGGAAGGTGGGGATCCCATCGCCCGTGCGCGGAGCCGAGAACGGACTCGACTCTACGTGCTCCGGCCGTCCGCTCCGCGAGGCTGAGGCGCCGCCTTGAGCCGGCACTCACAGGGTGCGCGGGGCGTCCTGGCCGTAGGGGAAGGGCGCCGCTGGCGCCTCGGGCTCCTGTCCGGCCGGCCTCTCCTCGGGGGCGCAGCCGAAGTCGCGCCGCATGCGCCCGACGAGCTCGGAGAGCTCGCTCGACTCGGCGTCGGACCCGCTCGGGAAGGCCCCGGCCACGTCCGGATCGCGCAGGAGCTCGGAGGTGGTCATGTGCTGGCACACGTAGGATGGAGCGAGGCAGCGCTCGCGCATGGCGACGTGCCACTCCCGCCAGTTGGAGGGCTCGCACCGGCTCTCCTTGAACCTCGTGACGAGAGGCCGCCCCACGAGCGGGGCGAGGAGGGCGAGCATGGCCAAGAGGCCCAGGCCGACCGCCAGGCGCGGGAAGCGCCCCTCCGGCGCCGCGGCCTTCGCGGCCGGAGCGGCGGGGGAAGGTCCGAGCTCGCTCCGGCAGTGCTTGCAGAGGACGGCGGCCTCCTGGATCTCCTCGGCACAGAACGGGCAGCGTTTCATGGACCGCCTCCGCGGATCGTGGACTCCTCGAGGTTTCTAAGTGCGCCGCCCTGCTCGCGCCCTGGGCGCGGGGGAGCCCGGCCCGGGGCGTCCCGGCGATCCTCGCGGGAATACGGGAGCTTCGGCGGAGCGGCCCCCCCTTTTTGTTGGGGCCGGGAGGCTGGCGGACCTTCGGCCGAGCTAGGCGGGGCGAAAGCGCGCCTTCACCCGGCCCCGCACCGCCTGGGCGAGGCGAGCTTCCTCCGCGCCCGCCCCGGCGGACCCGACGATCTCGACCCGCGCGCGCTCCGGCACCCGCGCCCCCGCCGGCAGGAGGGTCCGGCCGGCCCGCACGAGGAGCGCGCCGCGCGGTAGCTCGAGGCCGTTCGGCTCGAGGCACAGCTCGCGGAAGCGGCGGACGAGGGCGCGGGCGGTGAGCCTTCCGCGCTCGGAGGGCAGCATCTGGAAGGCGAGCGGAGCCCCGGCGAAGCGCGCCCGCACCTCGGCCACGAGCCCCACCCCGAGCGCGACCTTCTCCAGGCGACGCTCCCGCCCCCCGAAGCGCCAGAAGCTCCGGAGCACCCGGGCGCAGCCCGGGCAGGCGAGGCCGTGGATCTCGTCGAGGCCGGAGAGCCTCACGAGCGGCACGGCGTAGACCTCCCCGGCGCACCGCTCGCAGCGCTCGCGCGGGCCGAGGGCGGCCATGACCCTCCTCGCCAGAGCCGCCACCGCCTCGTTGCCGAGCGCCGCCCGCACGCCGTCCGAGAGGCCGGGACCGGTGAGCTCGAGCGCGACCCACAGCTCCTCGCGGTGGAGGCGCAGTCCGACGCCGAGGTGGCGCGGGGCCTTGCACAGCGCGGGCCCGAGCTCGGGTGCCAAAGGCCAGAGCGCGCGCAGCGCGTCCCAGCGCTCGGCGAGGGCCGGCCACTCGAGGAGCGCCGGCAGCGGCCGGTCCGCCTCCTCGCCCAGGAAGGCGAGCACGGTGAGGGCGCCCGCCCACGGGGACTCGGATTGGGCCTCGGCCTCGAGCCAGCGCGCCAGGGCGCGTCCGGCGGCGCCGGCGGGCCGCGCCGGGCGGCGCCCTACCCGGACGAGCGGGTCCTCCCCCACCGGATCGAAGGTCCTCCGGCCCCGCCCGCGCGCGGCGAACTCTGCCCGCGCCGCCTCCCGGGCGCGGGCGAGAGCGCGCGCCTTCTCAGCGAGCTCGCCGAGGCGGACGAGGACCTCGCCCTCCAGGGCGCGGGCG
>DATJVF010000031.1:0-2737 GCA_035501995.1 Anaeromyxobacteraceae bacterium | reverse complement strand
GCGGTGACCGCCGCCCGCGTCACCCCCGAGGTCCGGCCGGGCGCGGTCTTCGTGCCCTACTTCGTGCGCCAGGTCCAGCAGCAGGTGCGGGGTTCCAGCGGGGAAGGCCCGGCGCTCATCCCGGTGCGCGTGGAGAGGGTGAGCTCATGAAAGCGCGCGTCGTCGACGAGGCCGGGGCGCTCGCCATCGTGGACCTCCTGCGCCGCGGCGGCTACGAGGTCGTCGCCCCCTTCCGCGGCCACGGCCGCGACACCTTCTTCGACCTCGTCACCGACGAGAACCGCCCCGACATCCAGCTGCACTTCCCGAACCCCTACTACCCGCCCAAGCGCTTCGTGCTGCCCCACATCGAGCGCCTCCTGCGGATCCGCCGGCGGGGTGGCGAGCTCGAGATCGAGCCCACCTACGAGGCGCCGCGGCTCGCCCTCTTCGGCCTCCGCTCCTGCGACGTGGCCGGCATCTACCACCTCGACCGCTTCTACCTGGGCGGGGCCCACCGCGACGCCTACTACGAGAGGCGCCGCCAGGGCCTGTTCCTCGTGAACCTGGTCTGCACCGACCCCGAGAGGGACATCGGCGACGAGTGCTTCTGCATGTGCGCCGACACCGGGCCGGCCGCCCGCGATCACTTCGACCTGCAGCTCATGGATCTGGGGAGCGAGTACCTGGTGGTGGCGGGCACGGCGCTCGGAGAGGCGCTCTTCGCCGACCCCCTCTTCGGCCGGGCCACCGCGGCCCACGTCGAGCGACGGCGTGCCCTCCTCGCCGAGGTCCGCGGGCGCTTCAAGGTCACCACCAGCTGGTTCTCGGCGGCGGTGCGCCTCGTCTCTGAGGGCGGGGTCCCGGAGAAGACCTGGGAGGAGATCGGCCGCCGCTGCCTCGAGTGCGGCGGCTGTACCTACGTGTGCCCGGCCTGCACCTGCTTCACGGTGAGCGACCGGCCCTCCGGACCGGACGAGGTCGAGCGCGTGCGCATCTGGGACGCCTGCGCCCTCTCCGGCTTCACCCGCATGGCGGGCGGCCACAACCCGCGCAAGGCGGTGCACGACCGCCGCAACCGCCGCTTCTTCCGCAAGCTCGCGCACTACTTCATCCAGCGCGAGCTCTCCATGGCCTGCGTCGGTTGCGGGCGCTGCGCCGAGGTCTGCCACGGCGACGTGGGGATGCCAAGCGTGGTCGAGCTCATCCGCCACGCCACGACGGGGAGTACACCGCATGAGTCCGCCCGTCACTGAGAACGTCTACCTGCCCAAGGTGGCCATCCTCGATCGGGTGACCGAGGAGATCCCCGAGGTGAAGACCTTCCACTGGCACTTCCGCGACCCCGCCGAGCAGGCCTCCTTCCGGCACTTCCGTCCCGGCCAGTTCGCCCAGGTCTCGCTCTTCGGGGTGGGCGAGTTCCCCGCCTCCCTGCCGCCCAGCCCCACCGAGGAGGAGACCTTCTTCACCATCCGCCAGGTGGGCAGCTGCACCGCCGCCCTGCACCAGCTCAAGGAGGGCGACCTCTTCGCGGTCCGCGGACCGTACGGGAACGGCTTCCCCATGGAGGCCTACTACGGCAAGAACCTGGTCTTCGTGGCCGGCGGGATCGGCCTCATCCCGCTGCGCTCCTGCATCGTCTACGCGCTCGCCCACCGGGAGCGGTACCGGAGCCTCCAGATCTTCTACGGGTCGAGGACCCCGCGCGAGCTCATGTACCTCTCGAACCTCCGCGCCTGGGAGAGCTCGGCTGGAGTCGAGTGCTACCTCACCGTCGACCGCGCCGACGCGGGCTGGAGGGGCCAGGTGGGGGTGGTGGGCAGCCTCTTCAAGCGGCCTGGGGTGCGCATCCCGGTCGACGACACCATCGCCTTCGTCTGCGGCCCGCCGGTCATGTTCCGCTTCGTCATCAAGGACCTCTTGGCGGTGGGCTTCGAGAGCCGCCAGATCGTCTCCACGCTCGAGCGCTACATGAAGTGCGGCGTCGGCAAGTGCGGCCACTGCTGCATCGGCATGGCCTACGTTTGCGTCGACGGACCGGTCTTCACCTACGAGCAGATCCTGAAGCTCGGGGAGACCATCTGATGAAGGGCCGGCTCAAGGACCTCCTCGACCTGTCCCGGGGCCGCACCTGCTTCATCGGCCTCGGCCAGGAAGGCCACGGCGACGACGGGTTCGGGCCGAGGCTCGCGACGGCCCTCGCCGAGCGGGTCTCCGCCTGCGGCCGCAGCGAGGGCCCCCGCGTCGAGTGCGCCGGGCTCGCCCCCGAGCGCCACCTCGGCGCGCTCGTCGAGGAAGGCTTCGAGCAGGTGGTGTTCCTCGACGCGGTGGACTTCGCCGGCGCGCCGGGGGACGTCCTCCTCGCCGACGCCGCCCGCATGCTGGCCCTCTACCCGCAGGTCTCGACCCACCGCCTCTCGCTCGGTCTCCTGGCGCGCTACCTCGCCTCGCGGGGCGTCCAAGCCTTCCTCCTCGGCGTGCAGCCCTCCTCGCTCGCGCCCGGCCGCGAGCTCTCGCCCGAGGTGGCTGGCGCGCTCGAGGCCCTCCTCGCGCTCCTCGCCGGCCCCGAGACCAGGGCGGAGCGCGCTCCCCAACCGTCCGCCGCCTCCGCCGGCGAGCGGGCCGGCTCCAGCGCGGGGGTGAACGCATGACACCCGAGCAGGCGGTCCTCGCCTCCATCGCCATCTGCCTCTTAGGCGCCCTCCTCACCGCCCTCGTCGCGCGGCGGCAGGCCCTGGCCGGGGGGCTCGCGCTCTTC
>DATJVF010000030.1:0-3643 GCA_035501995.1 Anaeromyxobacteraceae bacterium | reverse complement strand
CTTAGCCCAACCGCGCGGCTGGGTAGTGCGGTCCACGGGGGGCGCCCCCCGTGGACCGCTCGCCCTCGTCGCTCTTCTCGAACCGCTTCGCTCGACGTCCCGAGGGAGGGCCGGTCGGGGACTAGGTCCTCGCCATCGAGCGGGCGGCGGAGGCGGTGACCGGGGAGGGCGGCGCCGGATAGGGCCCGGTCACGAGGCGCGCAGGATCTGACGGAGCACGTACGGCATGATGCCGCCGTGGCGGTAGTAGAGGACCTCGACCGCGGTGTCGAGGCGGAGGGTGAGCGGGACCTCCTCGCGCCGGCCGTCCTTGCGCACGACCACCAGGGTCACCTTCTGGCGCGGCGCGAGGCTGTCCCCGAGGCCGTCGAGGTCGAAGCGCTCGCTGCCGTCGAGCCCGAGGGTCGCTACGCTCACCCCCTCCTCGAACTGGCACGGCAGGACGCCCATGCCGGCCAGGTTCGCGCGGTGGATGCGCTCGAAGGAGCGGGCCACCACCGCCCGCACGCCGAGCAGGCGGGTGCCCTTGGCGGCCCAGTCGCGCGAGCTGCCGGTGCCGTACTCGTGGCCGGCGAAGACGACGAGCGGCACCTTCTCGCGCGCGTAGGAGAGAGCGGCCTCGTGGATCGACATCCGCTGCCCGTCGGGCTGGTGCAGGGTGACCCCGCCCTCGACCCCCGGGACCATGAGGTTCTTGATGCGGACGTTGGCGAAGGTGCCCCGCACCATGACCTCGTGGTTGCCGCGGCGGGCCCCGTAGCTGTTGAAGTCCGCCACCGCCACCCCCTCGCCCTCGAGGTAGCGGCCGGCCGGCGAGGCGGGCTTGATGGATCCGGCCGGGCTGATGTGATCGGTGGTCACCGAGTCGCCGAAGAGGGCCAGGGCCCGGGCGCCGCGGACGGGCTCCGGCCGGGCCGGCTCGCGATCGAAGGGCAAGAAGTAGGGCGGCTCGCGCACGTAGCTGCTCTGGGGGTCGAAGCGGTACAGGTCGCCCACCGGGGCGCTAAGCGCCTGCCAGCTCGGGGTGACGAGGTCGGCGTAGTTGGCGCGGTAGGCCACCGGGTCGGCGGCCGCGGCGAGGAGCGCCTGCACCTCGGCCTCCGAGGGCCACAGCTCGCGCAGGTAGACCTCGCGGCCGTCGCTCCCGCGACCGAGCGGCTCGCGGTCGAGGTCGCGCGCCACCGTCCCGGCGATGGCGAAGGCCACCACCAGCGGGGGGCTCATGAGGAAGTTGGCCTTCACCGCGGGGTGGATGCGCGCCTCGAAGTTGCGGTTGCCGGAGAGCACCGCCGCCACCACCAGCTCGTGGCGGGCGACGGTCTCCTCCAGCGCGGGGTCGAGCGGACCGGAGTTGCCGATGCAGGTGGTGCACCCGTAGCCGACCACCCCGAAGCCGAGCTTCTCCAGGTCCGCGAGGAGCCCGGTCTTCTCGAGGTAGTGCGTCACCATGCGCGAGCCGGGGGCGAGCGAGGTCTTGACGGCCGGGCTGGTGCGCAGGCCACGGGCGAGCGCCTTGCGGGCGAGCAGGCCGGCCGCCAGCATGACGCTCGGGTTGGAGGTGTTGGTGCAGCTCGTGATGGCGGCGATGACCACGTCGCCGTGGCCGAGCGCGAGGTCGGAGGGGAGGGGACGGGCCCCCGGAGCCCGGCTCGCCCCGGCCGCGACGGGCACGCGCCGCCCGGCCTCGGCCGCCGCCCGGCCGAACCCGCTCGCCTCGCCCGAGGCCAGCAGATCGAGGAAGCTTTCCTTGAGGCCGCGCAGGGGGATCCGGTCCTGCGGGCGCTTGGGCCCGGCCACCGAGGGCTCCACCTGGCCGAGGTCGAAGCTGAGGACGGCCGAGTAGTCGATCGTGCCCGCCTCCGGCATCCCGAACAGGCCCTGCGCCTCGTAGTAGGCGCGCACGGCGCTCACCTGCTCGCGGCTGCGGCCGGTCTCCTCGAGGTAGCGCAGGGTCTTCTCGTCGGTGGGGAAGAACCCCATGGTCGCGCCGTACTCGGGCGCCATGTTGGCGATGGTGGCGCGGGCGGCTGCCGGGAGCGCCCGGGCCCCCGGGCCGTGGAACTCGACGAACTTGCCCACCACCTTGGCCGCCCGGAGGAGCTCGGTGAGCGCCAGCACGAGGTCGGTGGCGGTGACCCCCGGGCTGAGCGCTCCTCGGAGCTCCACCCCCACCACGTCGGGGGTGAGGAAGTAGTTGGGCTGGCCGAGCATGGCCGCCTCGGCCTCGATGCCGCCCACGCCCCAGCCCACGATGCCGAGGCCGTTGATCATGGTGGTGTGCGAGTCGGTGCCGACGAGCGTGTCGGGGAAGAGCACCCCGCCGCGCTCGAGCACGCCCTTTGCGAGGTGCTCGAGGTTCACCTGGTGGCAGATGCCGAGGCCGGGGGGGACGATGCGGAAGGTCTTGAAGGCCTGGGTGCCCCATTTCAGGAACTCGTAGCGCTGGCGGTTGCGCTCGAGCTCGATCTCCATGTTGCGGCGCAGGGCGTCCGGCTGTCCGGAGACGTCGACCTGGACCGAGTGGTCGATGACGAGGTCGACCGGAACGATGGGTTCCACCCGGCGCGGGTCGGCGCCGAGCCGCGAGGCGGCCGCGCGCATGGCGGCCAGGTCGACGAGGAGCGGCACGCCGGTGAAGTCCTGCAGGAGCACCCGCCCCACCAGGAAGGGGACCTCCCTCGTCCGCTCCTCGACCGGCTTCCAGGCCGCGAGCGCCCGCACGTCCTCCTCGCGCACCCGCTCCCCGTCGCAGTTGCGGAGCAGGGACTCGAGCACGATGCGCAGGGAGAGGGGCAGCCGCCCGATGCGCCCGAGGCCGGCGGCCTCGAGGCGCGGGAGCGCGTGGTAGCGCGCGCGGCGACCGCCGCCGAGATCGAGTTCCGAGAGGGCGATGAGGGGGTCGGTCATGACTCACCTCTTAGGGGAAAGCCCGGTCCACGCAAGCTTCGCGCGGGGCGCCTTCCGCGCGCCCGAGGCCGCCTGGCGGGAGAGGCCCGACCCAGGCCATTCGGCGCGGGTCTTGATCCCGGTCAATGAAGGCCGGCGCTCGGATGAACTACTTGCATCATCTCCTCGGGACGAGCGCCGCTAGAGGGCGCGAGAAGGGCGGGTCCGCGATGTCGTGCAGGCTCTTGGTGGGGTGGACGGCGCTCGGGCTTTCGGCGTGGCTCGCCGCGCCTGCGCTGGCGGGAGAGGGTCCCCCCCCCGCGGGGGCGGCGGGGGCGCGGCGGGAGGAGCTCATCCAGGCCGAGCCGCCCCCCTTCACGCCCGGCATCTTCCCCTGCACCCAGTGCCACTCGGGGCCGGGGGACAAGACCCGCCGCGAGCTCACCTTCCACGACGACATCAAGTTCGAGCACGACGCGGAGCACCGCTGGTGCCTCGACTGCCACTCCAACGAGAACCGGGACGTCCTGCACCTGTCGAACGGCGACCCGGTGCCCTTCACCGAGTCCTACCGCCTGTGCGGCCAGTGCCACGGCGACAAGTACCGGGACTGGCGGGTGGGGGTGCACGGCAAGCGCACCGGGATGTGGGACGGCCCCAAGGTCTACTACCTGTGCGTGAACTGCCACAACCCGCACTCGCCGCGCTTCAAACCCCTGAAGCCCGAGCCGCGCCCCCTGCGGCCGGAGGAGATGCG
>DATJVF010000029.1:0-5206 GCA_035501995.1 Anaeromyxobacteraceae bacterium | reverse complement strand
CGGCCCGCTCGCCCGGTTCATCGCGGAGCGGGCCGGACTCGGGCAGGTGGTGCGGGTCGTCCACCGCCCGGGGGCGGCGCCCCCACCGCTCGCCGGCGGGTCCGAAGCCTGCGCGGCCGCCGACCTCTCCCGGGGCCTGCCGCCCTGGCCGGAGCGCACGCTCGCGCAAAGCGTGCTCGTCGTCGCCAGCGCCCTCGAGCGCCTCGCGGACCCGGGGCCGCTCCTGCGCAGCCTCGCGGACTGCGCCCGACGCTGCCCCTACCTGCTCGTCGCGACGCCGGACCGCGATCGCCTCCGGGGGCCCTCCGACCTCGGCCCCCCCGGGACTCCCGGGCGCCTCCAGGAGTGGAACCTCGCGGAGTTCGCCCGGCTCCTCGCCCGCCACGGCGTCGCGACCGAGTTCGTCGGTTACACCGCCGACGACGATAGCGACCGGCGCAAGAACGCCCTCCTCGCCCTCCTCGGCACCGAGGTGGCCTTCGCCCGAAGGAAGGCGGTCAAGGCCTGCGCCATCGTCCATGCCTACAACGAGGCCGACGTGGTCGAGGAATGCCTCGACCACCTCGTGAGCGAGGGGCTCGAGGTGATCCTGGTCGACAACTGGTCGACCGACCGGACCTACGAGAAGGCCCTCTCCTTCTCGCGATCGAGCTCGCGGATCGAGGTCCATCGATTCCCCGAAAGGCCCACCGGCGAGTACCAGTGGAGGCTCCAGCTCGAGGAGACCGTGCGCCTCGCCGAGGCCTCGGACCACGACTGGATCCTCCACAACGACGCCGACGAGTTTCGTCACGCGCCCTTCAGGAACGTCAGGCTCGCCGAGGCCCTGGCGTTCGTGAGCGCGCTCGGGTACTCGGCCGTCGACTTCACGGTCCTCGACTTCCGGTACCTAAAGGACGGGCAGCCGTCCACCGGCTCTTTCCGCCGCGACCTCACCTTCTTCGAGTTCGGGCGACGCCCAGGCCACTTCCTCCAGGTGAAGGGGTGGCGCAACCAGCCCAAGGGGGCCGTCGACCTCGCCGCCTCGGGCGGGCACGAGGCTCGCTTCGCGGGCCGCCGCATCTTTCCACTCAAGTTCCTCCTCCGCCACTACCCGCTCCGCAGCGAGGAGCAGGCGAGGCGGAAGGTCCTGTCGGACCGGCTCCCCCGCTCGGAGGCGGAGCGCCGGGAGCGAGGCTGGCATGTGCAGTACCTCGAGTTCGACGAGGAGCGGTTCAAGGGCTGGGACAAGGACCTCCTCATCCCTTACAGCGAGGAGAGCTTCGCCGCCGATTACCTCGTCGAGCGCACGAGCGGGATCGGCCTCGGTGGAGAGGTCGAGCGGGGCCCGCCCGAAGCCGGGCCCGCGGACCCATTCCCCGCTTAAGACCCGGTGATGGCGCGGGGGGAGGCGGGGAGAGGGGTGGCCTCCCCCGACCCGGCCGGTCGCGCAAGGCGAGCCCTTGGCGGGCGCTCGCCCGACGAGGCCCGGCACCGCTCTCGCGCAGGCCCCTCTTGCCGCCTCGAGCGTGCCTCCCGGCCTCTCGCGCTCCGGCCGCTGCGCATCGGCCCGCCGCGCCGGCCGGGGTAGAGGGCGCACGCCTGCCTTCGGCTGCGACCTTTGGTCGTAAAACTTCCCGGGCGCCCAAGTGTTAGGTTCCTACGGGTGCTCAGGCGCGATCCGGAACTGGCCTTTCGGCCCAACAAATTCGCCACCGACCACCGCCTCGAGCGATGCGACGGCGTGATCCACCTGCGGGGCTACCAGGACTTCACGGTCGATCCCCGCACCGGCGACCTGCGTGCCTGCGGCGAGCGGCTCGCGGGGAAGGAGGCGCTCCTCGGCCCGGTGCTCTCGCGGCGCTACATGGCGGGGCGTTCGATCCTGGACCTCGGTGGCAACAACGGCTACTTCGCGCTCAGGGCCCTGCGGGCCGGCGCCAGCGCGGCGACGGTGGTCGACATGGACGAGCAGTGCATCCGCAACGTCGAGCAGCTGGCGGCGCACCTCCCCGGCCTTCCGGTGCACCCGCGGCTCGCCAACCTCGAGGACTGGCGCGAGCCCGCCGACGGCGTCTTCGCCCTCGCGCTCATCCACTGGGTCTATTCCTGCACCGCCCGCCTGCTCTCGCTCGAGCGCATCCTCGAGCGCCTGGCCGGCCTCGCGCGCGACTTCCTGGTGGTCGAGTGGGTCGATCCCGAGGATCCCCTGGTCCGGTCGTTCCTTCACACCGAGGTGGAAGGCGGCCTGCCGAGCGAACCCTACACCTCGGAGCAGTTCAGCACCGCCCTCGCCAACCGGTTCCCGAGGGTCGAGCTCTTGGGAGAGCTGTCCCCGACGAGACGCATCTTCCTCGCCTCGCGCGGGCCGATCCCGGACCTGTCCTGGGAGGCGCCGCTTCCCTTCCCCAAGGAGGACCTCCTCTCGGCGCGGAAGCTGTGGGCTCTCGATAGGATCGAGTTCTACAGTCGCGTCTTTCGCGAGGGCGACTTTACGTACAAGCAGTGCACGCCCGCACTCGGCGAGCGCGAGCTGGCCGGGCTGCGAGCGCTCGGCGTCGCCGCCGAGGCCGTCGCACAGAACGACCAGTTCTGGCTCCTGCGGATGCCCTACGTCGAGGGCGAGACCCTCGACGAGCGGTCGGCGCACGGCGAGCTCCAGAGGGCTCGCATCCTCGACATCGCTCGACAGCTCATCTCGCAGGTGGCGGCCCTGCGACGGGCCGGAGTGGCGCACCGCGACCTGCACCCCGCCAACGTCATCGTCGCCCCAGACGATTCGGTTCACATCATCGACTTCTCGTGGGCCTCGGCACCCGGCTTGGCCGAGCTCACGCCGCCGTGCCTGGCCGTGGAAGTAGAACAGCCGGCGACGAGGACCACCATCCGGGTGAAGCCCCCCGAGGCCTCGGGCGACGACTTGTTCGCCGTCGGGCGTATCGTCGCTTGGCTCGATCGGTCGGGCGACCCCGAACTCGGGCTCATCGCCGCCTGGCTCGGCCACCCCGACTACCGGTTCCGCCTGCGCGACGAAGAGATGGCGCTGGAATTCGTCGAGCGATGCTTGCAGGCCGCGGAGGGAAAGACCGCCGAGAGCGCCCTACCCCCGGCGCTCGCCCGAGCCCTCGCGCACTTCGCGGGCCACGCGGTGCGGGAGACGGCCCGGTGCGAGGCCGAGGCGTCGCAGCTCGCCGCCCAACGAGAGGACGTGGCGCGGCAGCTCGCCGCCGTAAGGGAACAGTCGGCCGAGGTCGCGCGCGAGCTCGCACGCGCGCGCGACGAGGCGGCGGAGCTCCGCCAGAGGCTCGAGCTGGGAAACCACGAACTCCAGGCGATCTCGTCCGATCGGGACGCCCTGCGCTCGCGCCTCGAGGAGCTGTCGGCCGAGCACGGGGCGAGCCTCGCCCGGGTGCGGCAGCTCGACGAGTCGATCTACTGGATGAAGCGCAGCCGCTTCTGGCAGCTGCGCGAGCGGTGGTTCGCCCTGAAGAGGTGGGTCCGTCGATCCGCCTGAGGGGGACGGTCTCCCGAGCTTTCCACCATCGAGGTCGGCCCCAGGCCGTTGCGCGCCTGGGCGCGGGAAGGCCTCGGTTCGCGAGCCTGACCGAGGAGGGCGCCTTTCGGCGGCGGCCCCCGGGCCAGGGCGGCATGCACGCTTCCCGGCGAGGTGTTACAAGCGGCCCACCGCCGATGCGAGGACCCGACTCGCCACAGGATCGCGCCAGCGGGCCGGACGCCCCCGAATCGGGTGCCACGGCCCCCTTCATCGCCCCGCACCTCGAGCCGCCCGAGATAGGCCCCTTGTCGCTCGTCATGGGCGCCTTGCTCGGGATCCTCTTCGGGGCGAGCTCGATGTACCTCGTGCTCAAGGTCGGGATCACGGTGAGCGCCAGCATCCCGGTGGCGGTGCTCTCCATCACCCTCTTTCGCGGGCTCTCGCGCCTCTTCGGCCTGAGGCGGGCCACCATCCTCGAGAACAACATCGTCCAGACCACCGGCAGCGCCGGTGAGAGCGTGGCCTTCGGGGTCGGGGTCACCATGCCGGCCCTGCTGGTCATGGGTTACGACCTCGAGGTCGGCCGGGTCATCCTGGTGACCGTCCTCGGGGGACTCCTCGGCATCCTGATGATGATCCCGCTCCGGCGCGCCCTCATCGTCCGCGAGGCGCGCACGCTCACCTATCCGGAGGGGACCGCCTGCGCCGAGGTGCTCATCGCTGGCGAGACGGGAGGGACGACGGCCAAGACCGTCTTCGCCGGCCTGGGGGTGGGCGCTTTGTTCGCCTTCGCCTACAAGGCCCTGGGACTGTTCAAAGACATCCCGGAGAAGCTCCTCGGCCGCTTCTACGAGGGCGGGTCGGTCTCGCTCGAGGTGGGGCCGGAGCTGTTGGGCGTGGGCTACATCATCGGCACCCGCATCGCGCTCGTCATGGGGGCCGGAGGTGTGCTCTCGGCGCTGGTGCTCACCCCGGCCATCAAGCTCTTCGGTTCCGCCGCCGCGAGCCCGGTCTACCCGGCCAACACGCTCATCCGCGACATGTCGCCAGACGAGATCTGGCACAGCTACATCCTCTACATCGGGGCCGGCGCGGTGGCCGCCGGCGGGATCGTCTCCTTGGTGAGGTCCCTCCCGGTCATCGTCGGTGGAGCGGTGCGTGGGCTCTCCAACCTCCGCTCGTCCGCCGCGGGCCCATCGGGGTCCCTGCGCACCGAGCGCGACCTGCCGGCCTGGCTCGTCTTCGGCGGCGCCGCCGGGATCGTGATCGCCTGCACGTTCGCTCCCTCTCTGCGCATCAACCTCCTCGGCGCCACACTCATCGTGGTCTTCGGCTTCCTCTTCGTCACGGTGAGCTCGCGCCTGACCGGAGAGATCGGGAGCTCCTCGAACCCCATCTCCGGCATGACGGTGGCGACGCTGCTCCTCACCTGCCTCGTCTTCCTGGTGGTGGGCTGGACCGGCGGGGCGTACTACGTGACGGCGCTCTCGGTGGGCGCCATCGTGTGCATCGCCGCCTCGAACGGCGGGAGCACCTCCCAGGACCTCAAGACCGGGATGCTGGTGGGCGGCACGCCGCGCCTGCAGCAGATCGCGATCCTGGCCGGCGCGCTCGTCTCGGCGCTCGTCCTCGGGCCCATCCTCCTGCGCCTGAACGCCGCGGCGACCACCTACGTCCCGGCCGCGCAGGTGGCGCCGGCCGGACTGCGAGTGGATCCGGGCACGCTGCCTG